>CALBHM010000378.1 GCA_937892835.1 uncultured Ruminococcus sp.
AATATCCATATTGTTTTTCGTTTTTGGGCATGAATATACCTCCAAAAGACATTGATCCTTAAATAAACAGTATAACATACTTATATAAGTAAATCAATTAGCATACAGGACAAACTTTTTTATGAAGATTTGTCTGAAATTACTATTGAAATATACTTATATAAGTAGTAATATAAAACTGTAAGGAAAAACGCAACATTATGAAAGGACGGAAAAACAATGGAAAATGAAGCGGAAAAGCTGCAAGAAGACCTTAAAATCGCAGTTGCATTTCTGAAAGCACATGAGGAAGTCAAGGCACAGCAGGTGGAAAATAAAAAGCGTATGTATGAAAAGGCAGTCATAGCCGCAGAGAATCGCCGAAAAAAGAGGGAGGAAGATAGCAGATACCTTGAAACCCTGAAAAACACACGTTATAAACCCACAGAATCGGTCAAGGCTCTTCTGAAAAAGAACTGCGGTATTGACCTTGACAATAAAAACACAAAGGAGTAATGAATTATGTTAAGAATTTCAGATGAAAGTTATGAAAGAGTACAGGATATTATCGAGGACATCGGTTACTGCTGCGAAGTAGAGGACGATTATGAACAGTGGGAGGACATCGCCGCTTCATCAATGGCAGGCTTTCTTGATGATCTTGACTATGAACAGGTGGAAATGACCGTTGCAGCTCTTGAAGAGTACATAATTGATACAGCAGATACCGATATGAACATGGCAAAGGGAATCAAGACCGCACTTGCAAGATATATCCGTGAAAGGCTGGATTTTCTTGATATTCATGTTATCCCAGATGTTAAGCTCGGTCTTGATGAGGACGAGGATTTTGAGGATACGGACACGGCATTTCTTGTGAATGTGCTGAAAGCTATGCAGAATAAAGTCGATAATATTCAGATCGGAGAGTGAGTTTTATGGGAAAGATACTTAGCCTTAGCAATCAGAAGGGCGGTACATCGAAAAGCTCCAGTGCCGTTAATCTCGGTGCTATTAAAAAATTTTGTGTACTGACGATAAAGTATAATTATTCGCTCTCGACCTCAGTTCAGATCGTTTTTGTGTTCATTCAGGCACCTTATAAACTCTTTGCTTGCAAGCGGCAATCTTCGCTTATCTTTTGTGACAATGCTCATCGTTCTGATAATCGACGGCTTGATCGGCAAAACAGCTATGTCATAATTGGTTTTGTTGAGTACAAGTTCGGTCAGAATCGAAATGCCGAGGCCTTGTTCCACCATAGAGAGAATAGAGTAATCATCATGAGCACACAGTTTTATATTTGGCTCAATACTTGCTGCCCGAAATGCTTCGAGCGGCTCACTGTATGCACCTTCCTCGAGCAGTAAAAACGGTTCATCTGCAAAATCCCCCAAAACAAGCGACTGTTTCTTTGCAAGAGGATGATTTTTCGGCAGCACGGCACAGAAATCCCCACTTTTTATAACAGTTGTTTCAAGCCCTTTTACAGCATTCGGATTAACAAAACCAAAATCAACTTCACCGGTGCGTACCCACTCACAGATACTTGTATAATCTCCCTGATGAAGTACGATCTGAATGTTAGGATGCTTCTGCCAAAAGCTGCGGATAATTTTGGGAAGCCAATGGCAGGAAACACTTGAAACTGTTCCGATACGGATAAGCCCTGATTCAAGACTGCAAATTTCATCTGCCTGCCGCCGCATAGCTTCGTATTGCAGCACGGTACTTTGTATTGATGGGTACAGCCTATCTCCTTCAGAAGTCAAAGTCACACCGTACCGTGAACGGCAAAGCAGCTTTACTGAAAGTTCTTTTTCCAAAGATGCGATCATCTGACTGAGTGCAGGTTGAGTATAGCCCAGCAATTCCGCCGCCTTTGTGAAGCTGCCAACCTCAACAACCTTGAGAAAAGCAATATATCTCTCCATATTTATATAACCTTTCTGCATATTCACATAAGAATTATCGATTTTACTTATTTCAGAAAATAGTATATACTAAAAGAAGCAAGATGTCAAGGCATAATGATAAGCTATTGGCATTTATGGTGCTTGACTGTTTTCATGTTATGGAATAAGTGAAAGGAATTGGTGATAAAAATGGATATGAGCAGTTTTTTGGTAGATGCTTACTTTACAAAATACGAATCAAAGGCTAAATATATGATGGGAAGTTCAGACCCCGAATCTCTCCCTTTCAAAGAATCGGCAGCCGACCTTATGAAATACGCAGATGAGCCGCTTGCATATGCTTTGGGCAATGGATACTTACCGCTCAGAGAAAAACTGTCCTTGTTTTATAAAAACATTTCGCCGGACCAAATAGCGGTAATGAACGGCGGAGAGGAAACAATCTATGTTACTATGCGTGCCCTACTGGATCCGGGCGATGAGATCATAGTACAAATGCCGTCCTATCAATCTCTTTCAGTGATAGCAAAAGAAATCGGCTGCCGAATTACTGATTTTCGTCCGCCGTTTGAAAGAAATTGGGAGTTTGATATTGAATTGCTTAGATCCAAGGTCAGCAGAAAAACCAAGTTTATCGTTCTGAATTATCCACATAATCCAACAGGCGCCTGCCTTACAGATGATGATATGACCGATATTGCAAAGCTATGCTCTGAATACGGCATTATTCTGGCAGCTGATGAAATGTATCGCTTTCTGCGGCTTGACAAACACTGCACAGACACTTCCTTTGCCGATGTATATGAAAATGCCGTTGTACTCGGAGGCTTTTCAAAAACTTTTGCTTCTCCCGGTCTGCGGCTGGGTTGGATAGCGACCCGAAATACAGATTTAATGAAAAAGCTGCTTGCATACCGTCACTTCACAAGCACCTGTACCAATCTGCCGTGTCAATGGATTGCAAGCGAATTACTTAAAAAGAAAGACGAGATAATCAAACGAAACAATGCTATCATCGAAAAAAATGCTGCACTGTTAAAATTACTTGCAGAAAGGCACTCCGATGTTTTTTCATATATTCCGCCGAAGGGTGCGACTATGGCATATGTAAAATTACTCGGAGGAAGACGGGCGATGAGCTTTTGTATGGAGCTTTTAGAGCATACAGGGGTGCTTATTGTACCTTCGTCGGTGTTGGAGGACTCTGATGAGTACCTTCGCATCGGGCTGTGCCGTGAGAGTTTTTCTGAAAGTGTCAGGATCGTTGATGCCTATTTGTCCGCACAAAAGAAATAAGGAGGTCATTATGAAACAGTATATAGTCGATTGATGACAGCACAATGCAGAATATCGCCGCAGAAAATAATCTTTCCGAAACTGCTTTTGCTGTCAGAGAGGGTGAGGTGTACAGATTGCGCTGGTTCACCCCCGGCGGTGAAGTGGAATTATGCGGTCACGCAACGCTTGCCTCCGCCTATGTGATAAGTCATTTCTATGAACCCAAACAGGACACGATACGGTTTGATACAAAAAGCGGACGGTTGACTGTGAAAAAAAGCGATGATCTGTTCACGATGGATCTTCCTTCTTTTGTGTTGAAACAAATTCCCGTGACCGATCAAATTATCCGTGCCTTGGGGGGGTGAGCCGAAGGAAGAATATATCGGCGCCGACACTGTTTGTGTGCTTGAAAATGAGGAACAGGTACGGAAGGTTCAGCCGGATCAGGAGCTTGTTCGCCGTTTGGACGGTGTATGTCTGCATATTACAGCACAAGGTTCGGATTTTGATTGTGTGACCCGCAGCTTTGCGCCGAAATGCGGCGTGGCTGAAGATCCTGTCTGCGGTCGGGGACACTGTCATGTGATCCCATTATGGGCGAACAGGCTCGGAAAATCAACACTGACCGCATATCAGGCTTCCGCCCGTGGCGGTACGCTTTACTGCT
>CALBHM010000379.1 GCA_937892835.1 uncultured Ruminococcus sp.
CCCTCAGTCAGCTTCGCTGACAGCTCCCCTACAAGGGAGCCAAGAATATTTCCTTCTGACCTTGGGTCGATGTGGGCATCGACCACTACGGTAAAATGCCGGAAAAGTCAAGAAATGTGTATTTCTTGCACCACGTTTTCGCTTTTTTCATTATATAAAACAATACCTCCCCTTTTTTCAAGAGGAGGCGGAAATTTTTTAAACATCAATTTCAAATATATCAATACCAAATCCAGCCAAAGAGGATTATGACGATAAGCCACTGGCCGAAATTGTACTTAACGGTAACATTGCAGGTATCTGTTACGGTGTTTCCGTTTGAATCGGTTACGGTGCAGGTTATTGTTGCCGTGCCTTTCTTGGCGGCATAGACCTTTCCGTTTTCATCAACCTTTGCAATTTTTTCGTCGGAGCTTGAATATTTAACGGTATACTTTGCACCCTTATCGGCTTCTATCTCCGGAGTTATCGTTGCGGATTTCTTGTAATCAAGCTTCAAATCCGATACAGATACCGACTTAACATTTGCGGTTATTTTGTCAACCTTTCTTGTTTCAACAGTTTCGCAGACAGCACACATGCGTACTTCATAGCCTTCCTTTTCTGCTGTCGGCTGTACGGTTACTTGCCATGCACTCCACGTATGCGCTTTTTTTGCCAGCTTTTTGTAGTTTAACTTTTCATTGCATTTTGTGCAAAGATCATATTCTTCACCCTCGTTTGAGCATGTCGGGGCTACATAGCAGTACTTAGTTGATGTGTGTTTGCAATCATTTTCAAACTTAAAGATTAAACTGGGTGTGCATTCTTTATTATCGCTGCCTGTGCATGAAGGAATCTTGGCAATAAAATCTGTTGATTTAACATATCTTTTTGCAGACGATGATTTTTTAAAATTGTACACGAACATTGTTCCATTTAAATTATAGTCATAAAGTGTTGCAATAGACAATCTTCCATTTTTAGAATTCGTTGCAAAATTACAATATGGCTTATGCGCTACAACGAAATCATTGAAAAGTTGTCCAGCTTCAATCGACTCCAGTGTCAAACCTGTTGTTTTGCTTGCGGAATTCCAATCGCTCGCATTAAGCTCTAAATCTAATGCGTTGAAACTTCCGCTTTCGAGGTTGAATGATACCTTAACCTCGCTGCTTGTCTCGCTGACAATGCTCAACGAAAAAACAGGTGCATTTGCGGCCTTGGCGATTACTCCCGTTTTTACGAATGCGACGGCAGATATCATGCCGAGCAGCATTACGACCGTCAAAATGACTGCCGTAAACCTCATTTTTCTTTCCTTAACCATATGACTCTCTCCTTCACGGCTCTGCCGTTTTATTTTCGGATTTATTATATCACTATCAAATTAAATGTCAATTTCTTTCTGTTAAACTCTACTTTTGTTCTACATTATTATGTATTTTAAAGCGTTAGGAAAGCAAGAGTTTCATTTGATTTTTAAAAGAAAAACAGACGAAACCGCAATGATTACGTCTGTTTAAGTTTACGTTAATTCAATTTTTATTTCTTCTTCTTTGCCGCCGGGGAAATACTCGGGGGCAATATTATTCTTATCGCAGATTATGAACAGCAGCGTCGCAACCATTCCGTACGGAATCGGGCAAAACTCGCCGGGATTGACGAGCGACATCATGAAAAGACCCGCATAAGAAACAAACAATGTCAGATTGAACACCGTTATCTTTTCCCAAATAACCTTCATTCTGTTATAGAGCTGGAATGTAAACGCCGCAACTCCCACGAGGCCGAAGCTGCCGATAACCTGGAACGGCGAGGAATGATACCAGCATATTGCAAACTTTGCCGGATTATGAACATCAATATTGCCGTTATATCCGAGACCTCGGCCAAACAAAACGTTCGATTTGAAATCCTCCAATGCACGGTGAATAAGTCCTTCACGAATATCGTCTCCACCGGCAAGACGGGTCAAAACAGGCTCAAAGAAACGCATCAAAGGCATTATGAACACCGAAAAAGCTACCGTTACAAGCGTTGCAAGCGTAATCAGGGTTTTCTTTCGATTCTTTTTGTCGCAATAAACAAGAACGATCAGGCACAAGGCACATTCGACCGTTCCGCCGAGAGCACCGCCCCGGGAGCCGGTGAAGAGGATCGCAAGATACTGAAGTCCGCCGACAAAGAAGAACGGATATTTATGAATTGAAAGGTAGAACGCAAACGGCATCGCCAACATCAACAGCGTTGAAGCATTATTTCTCCATTGGAAATTCAGCGGGCTGAGCTTAGCCATAAAATTCGTCCAATAAATCAAATAGTGATGTCCTATCATAAAAACAACAAAAAGCCCCGTAAGCATCATTATAAAAGAAAAACGAAGACGCAAAACGTACTTATCACTCGCATGATAATATGTGTTCATCAGCATATATAAAAGGAACATTCCGATGCCGAGACCGAAGGTATAGAAAAGTGCCGTTCCGCTGAAATATTCACGGGCTGTTATTTTACCCAGTCCACCGAGTGTTACGGCTACGGCAACCGCCGCCGCACCGGGCCAAGTTTTTCCCATATCAAGCTTTTTGCGATAAACGACAAAATGGAAAATCAGCACCGCAGCAATAACGGGAGCAAGCGGAAGCAGCCGAATATAAATGTCAAAAGAATTATAACACTTTATTGATATGCATGAAATCAAAAGAAACGGCATCAATGTTGCGATAAGATCATCGCAGACAACAAGAATAAAACAAAGAATTGCACCAAGAACAAGATTGCCGTAAACAAGCGGCATGATATTGCCCTTGCCTTTCAAAATAACAAATATTGCGGCAATAACACACTGTATAGCCATAAAAGTTTTGGAGCACAAAAAAGCTCTGAGCTTTTCGATACCCTTATTCTGCTCCATTTTTTCACTGAGTCTTGTTTTCGTAAGCATCCCTCTTTTCATATAAGGTTATAGACATCTTACCATACATTGTATAATAAATCAATCAAAATTCATCGTTGAGAACCGCATGTGCACAGCGGATTCCGTCAACAGCGGCAGAAACTATACCTCCGGCATAGCCTGCGCCCTCTCCGCAGGGGTAAAGTCCACGCACCTTGAGCGACTGATAATACTCGTCACGGACTATGCGCACGGGAGATGACGATCTTGTTTCGGGCGCAGTTAAAACGGCATCCGGGCGGTCAAAGCCCTTGAGCTGAGTTCCCCACTTAACAATGGCCGCCGCCATAGCTTCGGTCACCTTTTGCGGAAGCACCTGACGTATATCTCCGAGCTTAACACCGGTTGCACATGAGGGATTCACACTGCCGAGCTGCGTTGATTTAACATTTTGAAGAAAATCTCCGACAAGCTGAGCCGGGGCGGTGTAATCCTCGCCGCCGACAGCAAAAGCCTTTTCCTCAATCTCCTGCTGAAGCTTAAAGCCTGCCAGCGGATGTTCACTGCCGAAATCCTCAGGCTCAACACCGACAAGAATTGCCGAGTTTGAATTCTCCCCGTCACGGGCATAATTGCTCATTCCGTTGACAACGACTGCGCCGCTGTCGCTCGTTGCAGGAACAACCGTGCCACCGGGACACATACAAAAAGTGTATGCTCCCCTATGGTGAAGCGAATGATTGGCAAGCTTGTAGTCCGCCGCTCCGAGTGCCGGATGACCTGCAAAATCACCGTACTGCGAGCGGTCGATCATTTCCCTCGGGTGCTCGATTCTTGCGCCGACCGAAAACGGTTTTTGCATGATATCAATACCCTTGCGATAAAGCATCTCAACCGTGTCCTTTGCGGAATGACCGACGGCGAGAATAACGCTGTCGGTTTCAAGGTCGATTTTTTCTCCCTTTTCATTTTCATAAGAAATTCCGTGAACAACACCGTTGGCGATTATAACATCGGTCAGCTTGCATGAGAAAAGCACATCTCCGCCGAGATTTTTGATCTCCTCACG
>CALBHM010000380.1 GCA_937892835.1 uncultured Ruminococcus sp.
ATGCTGTAAGTAAGGTAAGAGCTGAGCATATTATAGCTGAGTCGGGACTTAAGTATTGGGTATCGCTTCGTCAGTCCGGTATCCTTTATCCGGGTATTCTTAAAAACATCGACCCGATCATGTTCCACGTTCCTATTAACGGTGTTCTTGAGTGGGCAACGATTGAGGATTCGGGACTTCTCCTTGCAAATGTCTGCGACGATTCAGTTCCCGAGGATTTCTGGAGAAAATTCTATAACATCGGTTCGGGCGAGCAGTACCGTATCACAAACTTTGAGTTTGAGGAGTATCTCCTCGGCGCAATCGGAATGGGCTCACCGAAGAAGCTCTTTGCTCCGAACTGGTTTATTCTTAAGAATTTCCACGGCCAGTATTACGCTGACTCCGATAAGCTTGAGAACTATCTCCACTTCAGACATAATGTTCCTATCAAGAAGTATTTCGACGACATGTCAAAGACGTTGCCGAAGTTCTACAAGCTTTCTAAGCTTGCCCCCGGCGGACTTGTTAAGAAGTTCCTTATGGAGGGCCTTGCAAACAAGGAAGTATTCGGTACAATGAACTGGATCAAGAACAGAGTTCCCGAGCGTATCAGTGCATACTACGGCTCATATGAGGATTGGAAGAACATTCCTAAGACTTGGGATAAGTTTGAAATTAAGAAGGCTTCCATGACACCGACATATCTTGACCACGGCTATGACGAGAGCAAACCGCAGTCAGAGCTTGATCTTGACGATATGAAGAAGGCGGCGGAATTCAGAGGCGGCAAGTGCCTCAGCGAGAGTATGACAAAGGGCGATCTTTACACACCGCTTAAATGGCAGTGCGCATTCGGTCATACATTTGAGATGACTCCAAACCTTGTACTCAATGGCGGTCACTGGTGCCCGGAGTGCGATCCTATTCCGTGGAACTACGACGAGATCGCAAAGAAGAATCCGTTCTTCGCACAGGTTTGGTATCCGAACCACACCAAGGACGAGCACAACGTTTACGGCATGGAAATCTTCAAGGATTTCGGTGAAAAATAATCATTCAGAAGTAAAATTTCGGAGGGATATAATATGAAAAAAACAGTAGTTACCTGCATTACAGCTTTTCTTTGCGTAGTTGCAGTCTGCGTTTCATCTGTACTCGGAACAAACAAGCTTGCCGACGCTAAGATTGAGGCCGCAAAGTATGCCCCGGCTTCATCGTCTTCAAGCGGAAACGGCAGCTTGGTTGTGGATAACGGCTCGGGGGATGTCATTACTGACGATCCTTCGGCTACACCGGATGAGACTCCGACAGACCCGGCAACAGGCGAGCCTGACAGCACGGCCGCAGATGCAAGCAACGGCAACACAGCAACACCGAGTGCAGGCGGAAATACAAGCGGCGGTTCTGCTTCGGCAAACAAGCCCGCTTCTTCAAAGCCCTCAACTCAGGCTGAGATACTTAACTATTTCAACACATCCGTTAATAAGGTTAAGACAAGCTCAAAGGGCGGCGTAAAGAACTACGAGAAGAATTCTCAGGCCGGTACATTCACTCTTAAGGGTACACTTAAAACCTTCTCGGGTGTTATTAATTCTCTTGTTGAGAAGAACATGGGCGAGAAGAAGGGCGACACAAACCGTAAGCTCTCCAAGGCCGATATGAAGGCTCTTTTCCCTGTTGAGAACGAAAACTGGTCATCAAAGCTTACAACTGCTAACATTTCAAGCGCATCTCTTGCCGAGAAGAACGGTAAGTATGTTATAACTATCCATGTTAAGCCGGACGCAGCGTCAACCAACCCCACACACGGTGCCGGTAACCACGGTAAAGCTTTCAGCATTGTTCAGGTTTCGACAATCCTTGATAATGCAGGTCCGCTTAAGTCAATGCTTGACGGCAACGTAAAGATCGCATACCGTAACGGTAAGATTGTTGCTACGATCGACCCCAAGACAGGCAATGTTACACATATCAACTACTACTATGTTTGGGAGCTTGATGTAACTGTTGCAGGTAACAATGTTAATGCACCGTTCGGCATTGAGTCCGATTTCAACATCAACTGGTAATTTAAGAAAGGATAATGGGGCATCGGAAACGGTGCCCTATGGGTGAATATTATGAAAGTGTTTATGATTGGCGGCACAGGTCTGCTCGGTTCGGCAGCTGCCGCAGAGTTCATTAAAAGAGGTCATTCCGTAAAGTCGGTTGCTCTTCCTCCGCTTCCCGAGGGAGCACCGATTCCCGAGGAAATGGAGCTTGTTTTCGGCAACTATCTTGAGCTTTCCGATGATAAGCTTGTTGAAATGATGACAGGCTGTGACTGCTTTGTTTTTGCAGCCGGCGTTGACGAGAGAGTCGAATTCCCGGCTCCTGTTTATGAAGCATACAGAAGGTACAATATAGAGCCTGTAAGACATCTTCTTACTATCGCAAAGCAGGTCGGCATCAAGAAGAGCGTTATCCTCGGCTCATACTTTGCATATTTTGCAAAGGAGTTCCCCGAGATGGAGCTTACAAAGAAACATCACTATATCAGAAGCCGTATCGAGCAGGAGGAGGTTGCTCTTTCATTTGCAAAGGACGGCGAGATGGACGTTGCCGTGCTTGAGCTTCCGTATATCTTCGGAACTCAGCCGGGCAGAAAGCCTGTTTGGGTTATCCTTATTGAGCAGCTCACTAACATGGGCAAGACGACCTTCTATCCGAAGGGCGGCACAGCTATGGTTACGGTTCGCCAGGTAGGTGAGGCTATCGTCGGTGCAGCAGAGAAGAATGTCGGCGGCAACGCTTATCCTATTGGCTATTACAACCTCACATGGGACGAGTTCCTTCATATTGTTCACCGAGCAATGGGTCAGCCGAACAGAAAGATTATCCATATTGCAAACTGGATGTTCAAAGCTTTCGGTGTTTACATGATGAACGAGTACAAGAAGCGCAATGTTGAGTCGGGTATCAATGCAATTTACCTTGCCGATATCATGTGCATGAACACATTTATCAACAAGAAGTGGAGCGTTTCTCTCGGCGTTCAGGAGGATGATATTGAGTCCGCTATCTTTGATTCCGTTAAGCTTTCCGTTGACTCATTCACGGGCAAGCAGAAGCTTATCGAAATGAAGGGAGAATAAGCCATGGAAAAGATAAGTCTTATCACAGGTGCAACGGGTCATATAGGCTATGCGCTTTTGAAGGAGCTTGTTGACAGCGGCGAAAAGGTAAGAATTCTCATCCGTAAGGATGTTCCGATATTTGACGGTATTGACTGCGAAAAGGTCTATGGCGATGTTACCGATTCCGAGTCGCTTGATAAGGCGTTTGAAGGTGTTGACGTTGTTTATCACCTCGCCGGCGTTATTGATATCAATCCCGGTATGGAGGATCTCACATGGAGAGTCAACGTTAATGGCACAAAGAACGTTGTAAGAGCCTGCCAAAGATGTAATGTTCGTCGACTTGTTTATGCTTCGAGCGTTGACGCGTTCCCGCCGCTTCCCGATAATCAGGTTATGACGGAGCTTGATCATTTCAGCCCGAGAAATCTTGACGGTACATACGCAAAAACAAAGGCTATCGCAACTCAGTTTGTCCTTGACAATGTTCATGAGGGCACTCTTGACGCAGTTGTTGTTCACCCGGGCGCATGTATCGGTCCGTATGACTTCAAGGTATCAAGCGTCGGCGAAATGGTTCGTATGTTTATCAACGGCAATTTCCCGGTATCACTCAGCTTCGGTGCATACAACTTTGTTGATGTTCGTGATGTTGCAAAGGGCATGCATGCCGCCGCTCAGAAGGGTAATAAGGGTGACTGCTACATCCTCTGCGGCGAGATGATCTCGACCGACGGTTTCATCAAAGCTGTCGCAAAGGCCTGCGGCAAGAAAGCACCGTCAATCAAGATGTCATACGGCATGGTAAGACCGTTCGCTCCGCTTATGGAGAAATATTATTCTATCACCAAGACAACACCGCTTTTCACTCGTTATTCAATCAGAAAGCTTATGTCAAACTGTAATTTCTCGATTGAGAAGGCAAGAAAAGAACTGGGCTACGACCCGATGAGTGTTCAGCAGTCGGTTGACGATATGGTTGCATGGATCAAGGAATACGAGCATAAATAAAATATTGTAATAAAAAGCCATGAATCACAGGAATTTCCTCGGTTCATGGCTTTATTTTTTGAATAAAGAGGGGAGCAAAAGTCAGCAGGAATCTATCCTTGGCTACCCTAACAATCGGGGGGGAGGCTGAACGGGACGTAAATTTCATCGCTTTTTTAAATCAGCTGAAACTTTCCAAGCCTCCCATTGTTTGAATCAAGGGGAGGTGTCGCATGAGCGACGGAGGGGATAAAGAAAAATGATAGATTAAGCTGAAATTTCCTCGGTGC
>CALBHM010000381.1 GCA_937892835.1 uncultured Ruminococcus sp.
CCAGAGCTAAGGTTGCTATGCCCGGCGGATGCAATTTCGGCGTTCGTCCGATCGACCAGCACATCAAGGGCTTTGAGATTCTCGGCTCGACCGTTTCTCTCAAGGAAAACGCTATGATCGACGTTGAAGCTCCCGATCTTACGGGCGGACTTGTCTATTTCGACGTGGTTTCCGTCGGCGCAACTATCAATCTCATGCTCGCCGCCGTTAAGGCAAAGGGTTTGACGATTATTGAGAATGCCGCCAAGGAGCCGCATATCGTTGACCTTGCAAACTTTTTGAATTCCATGGGCGCAGACGTTCGAGGTGCAGGTACGGATGTTATCAAAATCCGTGGCGTTGAGCATATGCACGGCTGCACCTATTCGATAATCCCCGACCAGATCGAGGCCGGCACATTCATGGTTGCCGCAGTCGCAACTCAGGGCAATGTTCTCGTTAAGAACGTTATCCCGAAGCATCTTGAATCAATCACCGCCAAGCTTATCCAGTGCGGCGCAACGGTTGAGGAATACGACGATTCCGTTCGTGTAATCGGCAACGGCAGACCGGGCAGATGCAATATCAAGACCATGCCTCACCCCGGCTTCCCGACGGATATGCAGCCGCAGTTTGCAACAATGCTTTCGATTGCCGACGGCACAAGCATTGTTTCCGAGGGCGTTTGGGACAGCCGTTTTCAGTACGTTGAGCAGCTTGCAAGAATGGGTGCAAACATCTCCGTCAACGGCAAGGCCGCCACTATCGAGGGGGTTGAATATCTCAACGGTTCACCCGTCAAGGCAGATGACCTCAGAGCCGGTGCGGCAATGCTTATCGCAGGCCTTATCGCAAGGGGTACAACCTCGATTGAAAACATAGTATATATCGACCGTGGCTATGACAACGTTGTCGGCAAGTTCCGCAACCTCGGCGCAGATATTGTCCGAGTCAGCGAGGAGGACAAGCCCAAGCCGCTGGATGATACACAGGTAGGTTAAATTATAGTTGAATTTATGCCCCGAGCAGCTCGGGGCAATATTTTTGTTATACAGGAAGGTACATATGGCTCGTTTTTGTTCACTCTTTTCTTCAAGCAGCGGTAACTGCACATATATAGGCTCTTCGAGCGGCGGCGTGCTTATTGATGCCGGAGTGAGCGCAAAGCAGATTTCATTGAGGCTCAGCGGCATTGGCGTCAGCGAAAAGGACATCGGAGCTGTTTTTGTTACCCATGAACACAGCGACCACGTTAAGGGTCTGCGTGTCTTTGCATCGAAATACAATATCCCCGTCTATGCGACCGAGGGAACAATTCGTGAGCTTGAAAAGATGGGCATTATAAACGGCAAATTCCCCGTTATCCCAATCGGTGACGGCATTGAATGCAACGGTCAGCTTGTTGTTCCGTTCCATACCTCGCATGACGTTGCCGAAAGCTGCGGCTATTCGGTCACAACGGGCGACGGCAGAAAAATATGCGTTGCGACCGATACGGGAATCGTCACCGACGAGATGAGGGCAGCTCTCACGGGCTGTGACCTTGCACTTGTCGAGAGCAACCATGATATCGGCATGCTTCGCAACGGCAGCTATCCCTATCTTTTGAAGCGCAGAATTCTCTCCGACGTCGGACATCTTTCAAATATCGCCTGCGGCGATTTTGTCACAGAGCTTGTAAAGAGCGGCACAACGAGGCTGGTTCTCGGCCATCTCAGCAAGGAGAATAACATTCCGTCGCTGGCCTACAGAACGTCGAAATCGGCACTCGACTGCATGGGTGCTACCGAAAACAGAGACTACATACTCAAGGTTGCAGGCTCGGATGAGCCGGAAATGGCGGTGCTTTGATGTTAGGCGTTACGATAATCTGCGAGGCGAAGCTGAAAGAAAAATATCTCAGAGACGCTTCGGACGAATATGTTAAGCGGCTCGGCGCATATTGCAGGCTGAATATAATCGAGCTTTCGCCGAAAAAGCTCCCCGAAAATCCGTCGGAGAGCGAAATTGCCAATGCTTTGAATACCGAGGGCAAGGAGATACTTTCTAAGATTCCGAACGGCTCAAAGGTCTTTTCAATGTGCATCGAGGGCAAACAGCTCAGCTCCGAAAAGCTTGCAAAGGAGATTGATTCCTGCGGCGTTCTCGGTTTCAGCAATGTTGTTTTCATAATCGGCAGCTCATACGGCCTTTCAGACGAGGTGAAAAAGCGTTCGGATTTCAGGCTTTCGATGTCCGAGATGACGTTTCCGCACCAGCTGGCGAGAATCATGCTCCTTGAACAGATTTACAGAGCCTTTCGCATAAACAGCGGCGGAAAATATCACAAATAAGGCAAATCGAGAGAATTTGTAAAAAAATTCTTTTCAAAGGGTTGACAAGAGAAAAAAGTCATGTTAAAATTCGTACAAATAAAATATTTAAAGACGATGACGAAGAGGACTTAAAGCGGTAGCTTTTCAGAGAGTCGGCGGCCGGTGAAAGCCGATAAGTGAGTTTTGAGTTTGTAGCTTCTGAGTCGGAGGGAAGAAAGATTTTCAAGTAGAACCCTCTCGTAAGGCTGCGTAAAAGCATAGGACTTGTTGGAGTCTGAAGTGGCGTTCAATGAACGCAATTTGAGTGGTACCACGGGTAGTAAACAGTAATTACAACTCGTCTCAAAGTTAACTAATAGCTTTGAGACGAGTTTTTCTTTTTTTTGACGGATCTTTTCCCGCTATACAGCCCTAAGCTCTCATCAATGCTAAACATATTTTTATTTGAAAATCTATAAAACAACGAAAGGAATGGTCACAAATGAAAGAAATGACAGGCTTGAATTTCAAGATCAACGAAATGGCTCAGCGTATCAAGGAGCTTCGTGAAATTGTGGGCTTTACTCCTGCCGACATGGCGGAAAAGACCGACATGACTATCGAGGACTATATCGCCTGCGAACGTGGTGAAAAGGACCTCACGTTTGCGTTCTTGTACAGATGCGCAATAGCTTTCAACGTTGATGTTAACGACATTATCGAGGGTAAAAGTCCCGTTCTTGCGTCATATACGGTCACAAGGAGCGGCGAGGGTCTCGAAATCGACCACGCTCACGGCATGGAATATTACAACCTTGCTGCGGCGTTTAAGAATAAGATTTGTGAACCGCTTTTCGTTAGGTGCGACCCGAACGAGGGCAGCGACGATATCGCCCTCACGACCCATGACGGTCAGGAGCTTGACATTGTTGTCAGCGGCACTCTGAGAGTTCAGGTCGGCAACCACGTTGAGATTCTGCACCCGGGCGATACGATTTATTTCGACAGCTCAACGCCCCACGGCATGATTGCCGTTGACAAGGAAGAAACGACGTTCTACGCTCTCGTTTTCAACCCGGCCGGTGAGGTTGTTACGCCTAAGAACACGATTGACGACGAATCACCCAAGCGTTCAGGCACCGGCAAGCGAATTTACCACAACTTCATCCATCCCAAGGAGGACGAAAACGGCAAGGTTCTTTCGCTCTCATATGAGAATGAGGATAAGTTCAACTTTGCCTTTGATATCGTTGACGGCCTCGGCAAAAAGCTCCCCGATAAGCTTGCAATGCTTCATATTGACAAGAACAAGAATGAGCGTCGCTTCTCGTTCAAGGACATGATGGAATATTCCGCTCAGACGGCAAACTACTTCAAATCGCTCGGCATCAAGAAGGGCGACAGGGTTATGATTGTCCTTAAGCGTCATTATCAGTTCTGGTTCTCGATTCTTGCACTTCACAAGATAGGTGCAATCGCAATCCCGGCGACTCACCTTCTTCAGGAGCATGACCTTGACTATCGCTTCAATGCGGCGGGCGTAAGCGCAATTCTCTGCACCTCGGACGATGACACGGCGCATCAGGTTGACCTTGCGGCGAAGAACTCCCCGACGCTCAAAACGAAGATTATCGTCGGCGAGCCGAGAGAGGGCTGGCACGATTTTAATGACGAGGTTAAGCTCTTCAGCAAGGAGTTTGAGCGCACAGAGGACAGCGCCTGCGGCAACGATAAGATGCTTATGTTCTTCACCT
>CALBHM010000382.1 GCA_937892835.1 uncultured Ruminococcus sp.
TTTTCAGCTCTCTGACATCACTCTGATACACCGCCCTGTTGGAGTTCACCACCATAGCGATCTGGTTGATATTGTTTCCGATACGCCTGAGATCGGAGCGGAGTCCGTAAATGTCGGCGGTGTTGTAAAGCACCACCTGACTTTTCACAGCGGACGTTCTCAAAAATCTGCTGACGTTCATTCCTGCAGCAGCGGCTTTGCGCCTGATCTCAACCGCTTCCTCCTCTGTCGCACGGAATTTCATAATTACTGTTCTGTTCATATTGCCTCCTGTCTGTATGATATGGATATACTTATATAACCTCTATCGGCGAAAGCCGACTGAATTTAGGTACACAAATTCTATGCTTGCTAAATCATAGCAGCCACCTCCTCCGTAAAAAACATGCAAATTTCTCCATTATCCGCAACTTGATTGCAGATATTTGCAAGCCTTGCAGATATGTTATTTTTTACGTCCGAATAAGGACTTTTTCGTGCTGTTCTGTTTCGATGCGTCCTGTTTTGCAGACTGTTTATCCTCATATTTCTGAAGCTTAGCTTTCAGATCCTCAATTTCTTTACGAAGCATTACTAACTCATCATCTCTCTTGGCAACGTCCATATTAAGGTTAGAAATCTCCACTCTGTTTTCCTGCAGCTTTTTCCACTGTTCATTATTCTTTTCGTTGGAACACTTGATCCTTTCATTCAGCTTTTCGACCTCAGCAGTCAACCGTGCAATTTCCGACTCGTGTTTTTCGTTTTCATCGCTGCATTTCATTTCATACTGTCTGTTAAGCCTATTTGCTTCGTACAGTTTACTCTGATACTCTGTGTTTTCGTTCTTTAGCTTGGCATTTTCGTCAGTATATTTCTTGACCTGTTTGCTCATGAACTCAATAACGGCATCGGAATCGACTGTTTTTGAAGCCAATTTATCACATTCTTCCCGAAGCTGCTCATTCTCCGAAACTGTTTCTTTATAGATATTTTCCAGATAAGAATTACGTTCTTCCAGAACCTTGTAGGTCGCACGATTGGGTTTCAGAAGCTCTACCGCATACGGATCCAGGTCGGTCACATTTCTCTCGTCTTTCGTGATATGCCCTTCCAGCTCGGCAGCATGATTTTTCATTTTATCATGTACTGCCTGATGGGTAACATTGAATTTTTTGCAAAACTCGCTGATTCTCATATTTCACCTGCCTTTTTGAAGCTAATACCACTTTACTGTTTTGATTTTCAGCTCCAAAACATTTGAAAATTGATACAGCTTACAATTTCAGCGTTAATATGAGGCATAATTCATACCATTTTTCAGCTTTATTTCTGCCCCATATCAGCACCACATTACGATTGGCTTCAATTATCCCACGTTCCGATACCAAATTTTCAGCTCCATTTCAGCCTGTTATTAATGCTTATACCAAAACAGCGGGATATTGAAGTCATACCGCTATGGAAAAATCAATACCAACTGCGGAAAATCTCACATATTCAGAAAATCGTCATCAACAAAATCTTCATTTTCATCATAATCAGCATCTGTGGTATTATCGTTTTTCGAATTTTTGCTTTTGGGAGCTTTTGCAGAAATTACAGATTTCTCGGAAATGCTCTCCTGCACAATATCCGCATTTTCAAAAACTGCACTTATCTCCTCTCTCACAATTTCCCTTATACCGTCAAAGAGATGTTTACGGTTTTCTTCATTTTCGGAAAATGAAAGAAGTGCGTCAACTATCGTTTGGGAATAGCTCTTATCGGAGTTCTGCAAGATTTCATACGCCTTTCTGTGGTCGGGCTTATTCAGATTAAGCCTGAGATTTGTTGCCTTTACCATCTGCACACTTCCTCAGATTTCTCTTTGCCTGAAATTCATATCCCTTTGCGTTCGCACAGATGTCTGTGATGAACGTTGTGTTTGGGGGATTGATATTGTGATTGCTCATAACAACTGCTCCGCCGCCCACCACATACAGCTTCATCAGCTTTGAATTGTACTCGTTATTGTACAGAGCTGCAAGAATGTCCGAACAGTAATCGGCTGTACAGTTCTCCATGACCTTTCTGTATTCTTCGGGAAGCTCCTGCTCTTCGTTTCTGAAAAACTTTGTGATAATGCTCTCGTCAATACCTTCGTGGAATTTATTCATAACGGCATTGCGTATTCTGAAAACGCACTTCTCAACTCCCAGCTTTTCTGTGCGGCAGCTGTCAATGATGCACTTATGGTCAATGACCTTCAAAATGTTCATAGTGCCGTTCCCAATGTCTGCGATCATATTTACTCCGTCCATATCTCTGAGCTTGTCATAGACTGCACAATATCCCTGCGGATAGACGGAAACGCTGTCGATGTAAATGTGATAGGTCTTGCCGTTGTATCCGAACTCAACATATTCATTCTGCCTGAGATACTCGGCAAAGCTCTCACGCTGCTCTGAATACCACATAAGCGAAAGTCCCACTGCCAGATGAACGTGGCTGTCTGTGATACCGGCAAGGGATAATTCCTGTGCGATCCCGTAAAGGGTAAGGTAGTAATTGTCCATATCAGCTGTCTTGTGGTTCTCGCCGATGCAGATGTATTTTCCGTCATACTCCAGCACGTCCTTCTTGAATGGCGGTTCAGACTCGTGGATCTTTACACCCGACGGAGTAACCGTATTGGCTGTTTTGAGATTTCCGTAGCCGTGGTCGATTCCGATTATGAAAGTGTCATTGAATTTTATCATTCGCTTCTTCTCCTTTGAAATAATTTTTTAGGGGTTAATCTTCATCGCTTCTCTCTTGCTCCGCAAGCCATTCAAGGAATTTCTCATGTCTGATGAACTTTCTCTTGCCGATGTGAATACGGGAACATCAGCTCTGTTGAACAGCGCATATGCCATAGAACGTGAAAATCCCATATCCTGCAAATCCTTTGCGGAGAGAATTTCGGGAGTGTGCTTTAAATCCTCATTCATGATACAAACCTCCTTTCTGGTTTTGATGATTCAATTATACATCAATTTTCGCCAAATGCTGAAAATAGTGGTGTAACCGCATATCAATCGATTGTGTATGACCTATCAATCATTTTATGTCACGCAAATTCC
>CALBHM010000383.1 GCA_937892835.1 uncultured Ruminococcus sp.
CTCCGAGAAGGATTACGATGCGGTGTCCGTTGCGGAGATTGCGACAGCGGTCGGAATCATAGCACCGTCACTGTATAAGCATTACAAAAGCAAGAGGGATATTTTTGACAGCATTTTGAAAAAAATGAGTGAGGCGGACAGCTTTTTCGCCGATGAAAATGATATGCCGAATGTTGACGATGATTACAACAACGTTTCGCTTGAAAGTATAAAAGCATTCAGCATTGCGATGTTTAAACATTGGACAGAGGATGAATTTGCTGCTCGTTTTCGCCGAATGATTTCGCTTGAACGGTTCAAAAATTCCGAAATGGCGGAGCTTTATAAAAGCTATATTTCAAGCGGTCCGCTTGAGTACATGACAGAGGTTTTTGCCGGAATGAATTATTCCGAGAGTGATGCAAGACAGCTCGCTTTGAACTTTTACGGACCGATGTTTATGCTTTACACCGCTTATGACGAATCGGAAAACAAGAAAGAAATTATTACACAGGCAGAGATGCATATTAACAATTTTTTTGACAATTTAAAGGAGTAATCACAATGAACTATATTTTAAGCAAAAAATACGAAACACCCGAACTTATGGCAAAAATTATGGGGCCGAACCCGATAAAGCTTGAAGAGGAGCTTATGCATGGACATAAAATTTCCGACGGCTCCGTTGTCTGCGATCTCGGAAGCGGACAGGGATTGACATCTGTTTTTCTCGCTAAGGAATACGGCTTCAAGGTCTATGCAGCCGACCTTTGGAGCGATCCGGAGGAGAATAAAAAGTTTTTTGAAAGCATGGGTTTGACCGATGAACAAATCGTACCGGTTAAGGCCGACGCTGAAAATCTTCCCTTTGATAAGGACTTTTTTGACGCAGTTGTTACGACGGATTCCTATAATTATTTCGGCAGAAATCCGAAGTATCTTGACGAAAAGCTTCTTCCGTTCGTAAAAAGCGGAGGATATATCTATATCTCGATTCCCGGCATGAAACATGATTGTCATGACAATCTTCCAAAGGAGCTTTTGCTGTCATGGACGCCGGAACAGCTCGACTATATGCACGATGTCGAGTACTGGAAAGCAATGGTTGAGCAATGCGTCGGTGCAGAGCTTGTTGAAATAGCGGAGATGGAATCCAACGACGAGGTTTGGGCAGACTGGCTGAAGCAGGATAACGAATATGCCGTAGGTGACAGAAAATCAATGGAAGCCGGCGGCGGAAAATATCTGAACTTTATCAAAATCGTTTTAAGAAAGAAATAATCAATCAGAGGGGTGGCAACGCTCCTCTTTTTTACGTTTCGGAAACAATATAGAATCTTTATATTTTGTTGTAATTAGACAAAAACAGTGCTATGATATTATCAGTTAATAAATCGGAGATGACGGTTATGTGGGTTGTGTTTGCGTTCGGTTCGGCATTTTTCGCCGGAGTGACGTCAATTCTTGCAAAGTGTGGCATTAAAAAGACAGACTCAACCGTTGCAACGGCAATCAGAACAATAGTTGTACTTGTTTTCTCATGGCTAATGGCGTTCATTGTCGGCTCGGAGGGCGAGATAGGCTCGATCACGCCACACACGTTGATTTTTCTTGTCCTCTCCGGAATTGCGACGGGCGCAAGCTGGCTTTGCTATTTTAAGGCATTACAGCTCGGCGATATCAATAAAGTTGTGCCGATTGACAAGTCGAGCACAGTGCTGACTATCCTGCTTGCGGCTATTCTTCTCGGCGAGGGAATAACGCTTTACAGTGGAGTCGGAATCGCTCTCATAGCCGTCGGAACGTTCCTGATGATAGAAAAGAAAGATGTTAAATCCGATGTGCCGAAAAATAAGCGTTGGATATTCTATGCACTCGGGTCGGCGGGTTTTGCGAGCCTTACGGCGATACTTGGCAAGGTTGGTATTTCCGATGTTGAATCTAATCTCGGCACGGCAATCAGAACAGGCGTTGTTCTCATGATGTCGTGGATCATGGTATTGGTTACGGGCAAGCGGAAGGAGATAAAATGCATTTCAAAAAAGGAACTCGGTTTCATCTGCCTTTCGGGTCTTGCGACCGGCGGAAGCTGGCTTTGCTATTATAAGGCTCTTCATGAGGGACCGGCGAGCGTTGTTGTTCCAATCGACAAGCTCAGCATACTTGTCACGATACTTTTCTCATACATAGTTTTTCACGAGAAATTGTCAAAGAAAACTGCCTTCGGTCTCATCCTCACCGTCGGGGGAACGCTGCTGATGCTGGTGAAATAGTTCAATAATCAAAAAAACCTGTCGCTGTTAATCGGCGGCAGGCTTTTAGTTTTTTGTCAACAATATGCCTATGTGATAATTTAAATTAGGCTTAATTCTTTGTTGGATTTATATATAAAGTCATAAAAAAGTCAAAAATATGTTAGAAAATCGAAAATAACACTTGAAAAAATTATAAAATTGTGATATTATCAACCCGATAATAGATAATTTCTTTCTTATGTTGGTTAATTTTATTTAATTTTAACCAAATGTGTTTTTGGTAACACATCAATGTAAGAAAAAATTAGAATCGGAGGTAATAAAAATGTTGAAAAAATTCGGCAGAAAAGCACTGAGTCTTTTATTGGTCTTTGTGCTCATGGCGACGACCTTCTTCATCTTTGATCCGAGTATTCTTATACCCGAATCGAAGGCTGTGGTCGATGTCAAGAAGTTGGTCAATACTGTTGAGCCGACTGTAAAGTTCTATGTACCTGAGGCGATTTATCTTAATCCGGTTATGGGTACTGGCTCACAGCCGTATAATTTTCAATACTTTATCGACTCGAATGAAAACGGAGTCCTCAACAGGAGTGCTTCTCAGACAACGGGTACGGTTTATTTTTCCTGCTCTGAGGCATGGTCTTCGTTGTCGATTTCGTGGGAAAACACGACTGTCAGAGGAACGACTGATGTTTCAACAAGTCAGACGTTTAAGCAGACGATTACAAGCGGTATGACTTCTGCCAGAGACGGTCGAGTTAAGGCTACAGCTACATATGTTGTAAACGGCAGAACACACTATGCCTATGCCTATACATATATGTATTATCCAGATCTTGACCTTTTGACCGGTGTCGCAGGTTCGTATGTTTACTCAACGTCAATCGGTAATGAGCCGAAGCTTTCTGCTTTCGCTTTCATTACGGGTGTTCATAAGGTCGGTAACACAACGACATATAACGACACCGAGCGTGGCGTCAGCAACTACTATGACCAGTACAACACAACCTCTTCAAAGGGTGCATTCGGTCTTTCTCCGTTGATCCCGAACTGGTCAACTACCGCCGAATTTAAAAAGGCAAACGACGACGCATATATTGACGATCGTGATATTATCTACGGTGAAAGAACAACAAGCATGAGCAGTACCTATATTGAGCAAGGTAATGGCGGCGTTTACTTCCACAACAGAGACAGAGGCGGAACAAGCAAGTACTTCGGAAGCACCAGCCTTGCTTGGGGTACTCTTTTTGTAGATACAAGCCGTGTTACAAATTTCAATCAAATTCCTAACCTTCGCGGCGGTTTCATTGTTCACCGTTATGACAGCTCGGGAACAAAGGGTAAGCTTGTTAGCTTCAAGTCGACCGATGATTCAATTTCCATAATGTCAGAGATTGATTACCGTAACGGTGACGGTAAGGGCTACGGTATGACCTCGGCAGAAGCATTGTCGGGTACTCCGATGAACAAGGACTACACTATGGAGTCCTATTTTAACTACGAAAGAAAGAATTCAAGCGGCGTTCATGTTAGATTCGATTTTGGTCTTAAAGTAAGAACACTCAGCAAGGCTTCCCTGCGTTCTGCATACAGAGCTGCAATAGAGAACGGCTGGCAGTCTTCAACTGCGTCAAAGCATGGCTGGTCTTCATCTGCTCAGTCTCAATGGACAACAGCATATAACAATTTTGTTACTGCACTCGATCAGGCTGGTACTGTTCTCGGCAGACCCTATGCTTCGGCATCTGACGTCAGCACAGCTCTTTCAAACCTCAATACAAGGGTTTCAACATGTAATACACTCGTAAATAACAATTTCCAGGTCGGAGTTAATACCGATATGGAAGCTCCGTCATACACTTTCTATGTTCCAGAAACAATTTACCTTACTCCGTCAACAAGCACAACAACTGCGTTTAAGTACTACGTTGATCGAGCAAATTCCGTTAACAGCTCGCTGAGAAACGGCGAGAACACAAGCGGTAATATTTATTTCTATTGCAGCAAGGCTTCTTCAATAAAAAGCCTTACTGTGAGCGATTGTTCGTCCGTTACGATCGGCGCAACTACTTCATCGAGCGGAACACTTTCGACTACCATTACAGCAGGTTCGCTTTCCACTGGTCTTTCTCCGAGCGGCAAAAAGCTTCTTACCTGGACGCTTGTTTTTGTTGCGGACGGCGTTGAATATACGGCAAATGCATATACTGTCGCTTACGCACCTTGGCCGACGGTTGTTTCCTCTTCTGCTGCAGGTCGTTACAGTTCAAGTAAAAGCAGCCGTAAAACAGCGTTTATGATTACAACATGGGTATCTGGTATTCAGTCTGTTGTTAATAACGGTTCCGGATCGGACGGTAGCGGTGTTTATAAATACAGTCCGCTCTTTTCTTCGTCCATTCCTGCCGGTTCGGATAAGAACATGTCAAATCTTTTCAATTCCGGCTCGGGCGGCAGTGGCTTCTGGCGAGATGACGATGACGCATCCTGTGACGGCGGCCGTGGATTGCTTGTTGTTGACGTCAGCCGATACAGATATTACAAGTATATTCCTAACTTTAAGGTTGGCCTTGACTGTAACTATGCTCACGGTAACGGAGAGACGGGAAAATATTCAAGACTCGGTTATTACGCTACCGGCGGTTCTGTTTCGGATTCAAACCTCGGCGCAGTGACGACCGGCGGCAATAACAATGTAAGAAACATTTTCAACACAACAATCGGAAGTTATATTACTGATTCAAATGAAGATATTACAATAAGAGGCTTTAATGAAAGTAAGGGTACAGGTAACGGTAGTACCCGTAGAAGCTATGCTCATGTATTCCTTACTGTTGAGAAGGTTAATAAATCTTCTCTCAGAAGCTCATATAACACTATTTTGTCAAAGGGCTATCAGAAGTCATGGTACACCTCCGATACATGGAACAAGTACGAAACAAAGCTCAAGGAAGTTGCTTTGCACCTCGGTGACCCGACCTCCAAGGATACATCGGGTATCACGGAGCTTCAGGGCTTCCAGGACGGACTTGTGCGTAATTCAAACGGCAAGACGACAGCCGTTCATCTCCGTGACGGTTCTTCCGCAGACTATAACGGAAATACAGGTTCGGCAATTATCGGCACAACAACAGAGACGATGAGCTACACTTACGGCGACACTGTATACGGTTATTATAATGATATTCCGGGCTTCACGGCAAGCAGATATTCCGTTACATACGGCTCAACGACAAAGACAAGCGGCGTTCCGCAGGACAGCACACATAATAATTTTTATTATATTAAGAATGCGGCAACGTCAAATGTTGACTGGAAGTTCTGGTATACGCCGAACACCTACAATATCAAATATGATCCCAACGGCGGTACGTATAACGGAACAACGGGCTTGACCTCGTCCTCAGTTCTGTTCCAGTCGAAGTATACCGTCGGAAAGATAGGCAGTGCAACCCCGGCCAATCCGACACGACCGGGCTGTACCTTCATGGGCTGGAAGTGCAGTGCTGACAACATGGTATATCAGCCGGGCGCAAATATCAATTGGGAATTCCTCGAGGACGTAACCTTTACGGCTCAGTGGGAATACAACATGATTAATCTCTACTATAACGAGAATCATGACAAACTGGCGTCAAATATGCTTGATCCGTTGGTAGACGGAACAATTTCTTACGATTCAACAGCGACCATTTCATCAACAAACGAAGCGGGCGAAACCGTTACAACAAACAAGGCTTGTAACCTTAAAATTGAAAAGCTTGACGACGGCACAATCAGAATTAACGGTACCCTTGCAGGAAATTATACCTTTGGCTTTGTTCCGATGGATTTTGAAGATGGCAAGGAGTATATTTTCAGCAGTCAATACATTTCCGGTAGCATGAATAACGGTTGTATGGTTATTGATCCGGCACTTTCGGACGGAAATAATGTTGCACCGAGAAACAATTTTGATTTTAGTGTACCCAGTCAGACGGATCCAA
>CALBHM010000384.1 GCA_937892835.1 uncultured Ruminococcus sp.
TATTACCGACCGTGCCGATAATGATTTTTTAACGTTTATCAGAAACGAAGAATACTATTATTCCGAAAAACTATCTGATTCGGAGGGTATGCTTATACTTCTTTCAAAGGAAAAGGGAGAAATATACTTTTTTATAAACAGCTTTTAAGGCTGAACATTTTCTGCACCGAATGTAATTTTAGTGTGGGCAACTCTACAGATGCGACGAAAATATTCATATCAACAAAAAGCTGTGGCGAAAAATACAATTCGTCACAGCCTTGTTTTATTCGATTATTTCCGTATCGGAGTTTTCCTTGACCTCGTCAACATTCGGGAGGGTTTCAGGCTCATCTGTGTTCTCATTTAACTCACCTTTCATGAGCTTATCGAACTTATCGCCGTCGATCTTTTCGTACTTGATGAGGTACTGAGCAAGCTCATGGAGCTTATCCATATGATCGGTGAGGATCTTCTCCGTGCGGTCGTAGCCGTTATGGATAATCGAGCTGATTTCCTCGTCGATTTCCTGTGCAAAGGCTTCAGAATAGTCCTTGGCGTGGCCGTAATCCCTGCCGAGGAAAACCTCGCCGCTGCCCGAAGAATAGGAAACCGGGCCGATTCTGTCGCTCATACCGTACTCGGTAACCATGCTCTTTGCGAGCTTTGTTGCACGTTCGATATCGTTTGAAGCACCTGTTGAAATATCGCCGAGCACAAGCTTTTCGGCAACTCGTCCGCCGAGAAGAACAACGATATCGTCAAGCATGCCGTTCTTGGTCTTATATGACTTATCCTCGGTCGGCACGGACATTGTGTAGCCGCCTGCCGAGCCTCTCGGAATGATTGAAACCTGACGAACCGGATCCTGCGTATCAAGATAATAGGTCGAGATCGCATGGCCTGCCTCATGGTAAGCCGTCAGCTTCTTCTCCTTGTCGCTCATCTTGTGCGACTTCTTCTCTGTACCGACGATAACCTTAACGGTCGCTTCCTCAATTTCAGCCATTGTGATAGCCTTCTTGTTCCTTCTTGCGGCAAGCAATGCGGCCTCGTTAAGAAGATTTTCAAGGTCTGCGCCGACAAAGCCGACGGTCGAATTTGCGATAACCTTGAGGTCAACGTCGGGTGCGAGCGGCTTATTCTTGGAATGAACCTTGAGGATAGCCTCTCTGCCCTTTGTATCGGGATAGCCGACTCTGACCTGACGGTCAAAACGGCCGGGTCTGAGGAGAGCCGGGTCAAGAATATCGGGTCTGTTGGTCGCCGCAATGACGATAACACCCTGATTCTTTTCAAAGCCGTCCATCTCAACAAGGAGCTGGTTGAGCGTCTGCTCTCTCTCGTCGTGTCCGCCGCCCATACCTGCGCCTCTGTGGCGGCCGACGGCATCAATTTCATCAATGAAGATAACCGACGGAGCGTCCTTCTTTGCCTGGTCAAAAAGGTCTCTTACTCTCGAAGCACCGACACCGACATACATCTCAACGAAATCCGAACCGGAAATTGAGAAAAACGGAACGTTCGCTTCGCCCGCAACGGCTCTTGCGAGGAGGGTTTTACCTGTACCCGGAGGGCCTACAAGAAGCACACCCTTGGGGATTCTTGCGCCGAGGGTGCTAAACTTTTCCGGACACTTGAGGAAGTCAACCATTTCGCTGAGCTCTTCCTTTTCCTCATCTGCGCCTGCAACCTGCTCAAAGGTCGTTTTTGACTTCTGATCCTGCTGCTTCTTGGCGTTTATCTTGCCGAAATTCAGCGTCTTGTTCATGTCGCCGCCCATCGTGTTCATTCGTCTCATCATGATGACAAGAAGAACAATGAGAAGCACACCCATAATTATCGTCGGAAGAAGATTGACAAACCATGATGTCGACGAGCCTGAGATAAGCTCATACTTTATCATGTCGTCATCGCTCTTGGCGTTCTTGTTATGCTCCCTGACGGTCTCGTTAACGTCGTCAACGAATACCGACACATTCGGCACTTTGTACTGCCACTTTGTGTCGTCACCCTTGAGCTTATATTTCAGCGTGCCGCA
>CALBHM010000385.1 GCA_937892835.1 uncultured Ruminococcus sp.
TGAATGTTTTTACATTCGTCAACCGTTGTTGTGGACGGGAAAGCATATTCTTTTTCGGCACCGTGTTCAACAGGCAAGTCGACCCACACGTCTCTCTGGTTGAAGCTTTTGGGCGATAAGGCGTTTATAATTAATGATGACAAAGCGGCCTACAGAAAGATTGACGGAAAGTATTATATTTTCGGAACACCTTTTTCGGGCAAAAATGACATAAATGTCAATACGTCTGCCGAGCTGGGTGCAATCTGCTTCATTGAGCAAAGCCCGACCAACTCTATAGAACGTATTGCTCCGGATGATGCGCTAAGTCCGCTGATTTCGCAGACGATACGCCCGGCTAATCCCGAAAGAATGATTATGCTTTGCGATTTTCTTAATGAGCTTTTGAACGACGTGCCGATTTACAGGCTGAAATGCAACATCAGTCTTGAGGCTGCAGAGCTTTCGTATAAAACCATGAGCCAAGGATTATTGTTATAAAAAAGGATAGATAAGCTTGAAAGACAAAAAAACCAAAAGTCAGAGCCGCAAAGGCGGCGGCGATGTTTCCTCTCTTAAATGGATAATAAAGACATCAAAAGGCAGTTGGCTTTTTGTCTTTTTATATGCTGCTTTGAGCGCAGCACTTGCCTATTTTGGTATTTTGACGGCTTTGGGTACAAAGGATATTATAAACGGCGCAACAAGAGGTGATGCCGAGCTGTTAAAGCACGGTGCAATATATCTTCTTATTCTTGTTCTTGTACAAATCTCGTTGAAAATTTTCAACAGCAATATGTATGAGCGTGCACGTGCAAAAATTGAAATTAAAATCAGAACAAGTGTCTTTGAATCAATCATGAAAAAGGATTATTCCGAGATATCGAAGCATCACAGCGGTGATTTGCTCAATCGTCTAACTTCCGACGTGCAGACTATTTGTGACGGTGTTACGGGACTTGTTCCAAATGTGGTTTCGCTTTTAACGAAGCTCATCTCTGCCGTTGTGATAATGGTTGGCCTTGACTGGATTTTTGCAGTGATTTTTCTTGCCGGCGGTGGCTTGATTGCGCTGACGACTGCTTTTTTCAGAAATTATCTGAAGAGTATTCATAAAAAGGCACAGGATGCCGACGGAAAGGTCCGCTCTTTCTTCCAGGAGTCAATAGCAAGCTCACTTGTTATCAAGGTGTTCAATGCCTACAAGCAGGTTTCGGACAAGGCACGCAAGCTTCAAAATGATAACTATAAAATTCGCATAAAGAGAGCAACTATAAGCATTTTTGCAAACACGGGCATTCAGATGGCATTCAGCCTCGGCTACCTTTTTGCAATGGTGCTTGGCGGATTCAGAGTTTATCAAGGCGTGATTGATGTCGGTGAGTTGACAGCTATTTTGCAGCTTGTTAATCAGATTCAGTCGCCGCTCTCGGCCTTGGCGGGAGTGATTCCGACTTACTATGCAATTATAGCTTCCGCTGAAAGAATAATTGAAATTGAAAACTACGATGACGAGCTTGAGGCGGATGACGATATTGGCGACAGATATGAATATTATGAAAAGCTGAAATCCATTAAGTTTGATTCGATTACGTTTAAGTACAACAGAGATTACGTTTTTGAGGATGCAAGCGCAACAATTAACAAAGGCGACTTTGCGGCGATAACCGGCATTTCGGGAATAGGTAAGAGTACACTGCTTAAGCTTCTTTTAGGTGTTATGTCACCCGAAAAAGGAACGATTAAGGTCATTACCGAAAGCTCCGAACGGCAGGTTGACAGAAACACGAGAAAACTCTTTTCTTATGTTCCGCAGGGTAATATGCTTCTTTCCGGCACGTTGAGGGAAAACATAACATTTATGTGCGAAGGAAAAAGTGATGACGAGATTGAACGTGCGGTTCGTTTGAGCTGTTCCGATGAGTTTGTTTCTCAGCTTCCCGAGGGACTGGAAACTGTGGTAGGTGAGCGTGGTCTCGGCCTTTCCGAAGGTCAGATACAACGTATTGCGATTGCAAGGGCTATTCTTTATGATGCACCGATTCTTTTGCTTGATGAGGCTACATCTGCTCTTGACGAAGCGACGGAGGAACGCTTGCTTAAGAATCTCAGAGGACTTGAAAACAGAACATGCATTATAATAACTCACAAGCCTGCCGCTCTGAATGTTTGCAACAAGGAAGTAAGGATAGAGGACAGGAAGATTTGCATTACAGAAACTCTCGGAGGTAAAAATGATGAAAATTAAAGAGGGCTACAGAATAAGAAAGGTCGGCAGTAAAAGCGTTGTTGTTGCTCCCGGCGGAATAAATTTTACAGGACTTATAACGGTTAACGAGACCGGTACGGTTATTTGGGGCATGCTTGAAAAGGGTGCGGAGACCGATGAAATTGTTTCTGCCCTTGCTAACGAATGCAAGGTTAAACCCGAGGATATTAAAGGCGATGTAATTGAGTTTATTGAAGCCTTAAAAGGAGCCGATATACTTGAGTGAGAAAGTAAGTCTTAACGATATGGCTCCTGTTATCCGTGATGCTTTGGATAATCACGGTGAGGTTTCTTTTGTTTCGGCAGGGCGTAGTATGCTGCCGCTGATACGCGACAGAAAAGACACAATAACGCTTATTAAGCCGAGAAAGGCAATCAAACCGGGCGATATTGTTTTTTATCAGCGTGATAACGGCCAGTTTGTGCTTCATCGTGTTATGTTCATCAATTCGGGAACGTTTGTAATGCGAGGAGACAACCAATGGGATAATGAATATAATATTCGCAATGATCAGATAATCGGTATTTTAAAAAGCTTTGAGCGTGACGGAAAGGTGCATAAAGTAACCGACAGCGATTATCTGATGTATGTCAAATTCCTGCCCATTATCCGTT
>CALBHM010000386.1 GCA_937892835.1 uncultured Ruminococcus sp.
TGCAATGAGAATTCCTACGCCGAGAGCTACGCAAAGGCGAACGGCATAAAGGTAACAACGCTCATCGTTGACCATATCGCAAATCAGAGCTACACTGGCAAGAAGCTCGAGCCGCAGGTTTCGGTCAAATTCTCCGACAGAAAGCTTACGGGTAACAAAGATTATTCAACCGAATATATCAACAATCTGAATGTCGGCACGGCCAACGTTATCGTGACAGGTCTTGGGGATTTCTCAATGCTTATTACTAAGGTTGATTTTGCAATCATCGCCGTTTCAATCGACAAGGCGGAAATTGCTTCGATCCCGACGCAGATTGCCAATGGACAGACACCTTGCGAGCCAAAGCTTAAGGTTAAGTTCAACGGCAAAACGCTCAAGGAGGGCGAGGATTACACCGTGTCCTATAAGAACAACAAATCGGCAGGCACGGCGACTGCTACAATAAAGGGGATAGGCAATTTCAAGGGGACGACAAGCGTTGACTTCAACATTGAGGTTAAGCAAAGCTTCAAGGATAAGCTTCAGGTAGCATTCAATGCTGTTAAAGCAGTATTTGTTAAGGCAATTAACTGGTTTTTGAAGCTCTTTAAGTAAGCGATAGATTAATAAAAAAATCATGGGCTGTGGCGAAGATTTATTCGTCACAGCCCATTAATATAGCTATTTTTATTAAAGCAGATTCACCAATTCGGCCACGGTGAAATCATTATACATTGCGTCGTCAAGAATATCGAGATTTATCTGCGAGTATTCGACCTCTTTTGAGTAGCCGTAAAGGATTCGTACACGCTCGTCAAAGCTCAGCTCGGGAACGCTGTCATAGAGCCTTTCCGTAATTATGCAAGCAAAGATGCCGTATTTAACCTTTGTCAGCAGGTCGAGATCGAAGCAAGCCGTCATCATGTATCGCATGAGATAGTATTTGAAAAGCCGAACGATATCCTCGGCAAATTTTTCACTGTTGTGATAAATCGCTTTTTCATCCGAGAGGGAAATGAGCCTTTCTTTGCGCTCGTTGCTGATGTATTCCATCTTTTCAAGAACCTTAATACATTCGGAAAATTCAACACTGCTGTCTCCGCCGAGCATGTCAACCTTGTCAATGTCGCTTTGAAATTCAGCGGCGGAGAAAAGCACGGCGGAAAGCTTCATTTTGAGGTCAAAATTTTTATTGTCAAGAATTGCAAAAAATTCTTCACGCTTTTCCGTCAGCAGATTATATATTCTGTCCGGACTTTCAACCGTTCTGTCAAGATTCACATCTGTTTCGGGGGAGAGCAAAATCCTTGCTGCCTCGGGACAGCCGAGACCGAGACCCGTTTCTCGGATTTCGCCGTAATCGTCGAAGTATCTCGGAAAAAGTCGGCAGGTGTCGCAAAGTGCCGATTCGCCGTGCTCAAGCTGAATTCGGCAAAGGTTGCTTTCATCAAGCATAGGGCAGCGGCCGTCAACAAGCGAGAAAATATATCCGTCCTCGTCCGTTGTCAGGTGCTTGTCAAAATATTGCTTCAAGCAGCCTGTTTCACTTTTATATTTTTCGGCCGAAGTGTCATCAATCTCAACGTCCCAGCCTGCACAGCATGTGTCCGGACAGCGGCCGGCGATGCATTTAAACGAGTCAAAATATTTCGGCTTAATAATTTCCATGTTTTAATCTTCCGTTCTTGCAACGTCGGGAAAAAACCGACGTTCTTTTTAAATTTGTTAATAAAATTGTAACACCTTGAGTTTGTTTGTCAAGTATAATATATAAAAGATAAGTAATATGCAGTTACTTGAAAGAAAACGACCTGAAAGCGGGTTAATTTAAAATGAACAATTTTATGCAAAAATTATATAACTTCATGTACGGCAGATACGGCCTTGACAAGCTGACGGGATTTTTGATTTTATTAAATCTTCTGCTTAACGGAATCGGCTCGTTTATGCGCAATCGCATAGCTTATTATATTTTCTATGTTTTGGCTCTCGCTGTTTTCGGATTCGCCGTATTCCGTGTGCTGTCGAAGAATATCGAAAAACGCCGCCGTGAGGGCGAATGGTTTGATAATCTGCTTGTCAGAACCAATTACACCGAGCATTTCAGAAAAATGAAGCGTTGGTTCAAAAGGCAGAGCTTGAGATTCAAGTATTTCAAAACGCACAGGTTCAGGGTTTGCCCGAATTGCGGAGAGAATCTGCGCCTTTCAAAAAAGCGTGGCAAGCGAAACATAACTTGCCCGATTTGCGGAAATAAATTCACTATTCATGTTTTGTTCTAAGGAAGTGGACATTTGCTGGGGTATGTCAGGGCGTACAGGCCTGAAATGAAATTCAAGGATTATGATATGTACAAGGGCGTTTACTGCTCGCTTTGCAAGTCTATAGGCAAACGCTATGGTCTGCTTGA
>CALBHM010000387.1 GCA_937892835.1 uncultured Ruminococcus sp.
TCTTCAGTCCGTACATATACATGTTCAATTTCATGAGTTCAAACAGCTATGCCGTTCCGGATATATATACCGGCTCGTTGGATTTTAGCATGGGCGGATATATGTATTATTTCACGCTTAAAGAAAACGGCGAACCGTTCTATAATCTCACACTAACCGACTACTCCGGCGCAATAATGGATATTATCTATTCCGCAGTAATCTTTGCAATCGCTATTCTTGCCTTCTCAAAGCGCAAGAACGAAGTCAGCGGTTCTTTCGGCAGAGCAAAGGGTATCAACGAAATCTGTGCGGCACTTGTGGGAATATACATCATGACTTTCGGAATGTATGGCATTATCAGAAACACATTTGACATTGACAGAGGAAGCTTTCTTACCTTCCTTTACTCAATCGGCTTCTTCATTGTGGCGTACTTCATTTTCAAAATAATATTCGGCCACAAGCGCAAGCTGATAATTAAATCCATGCTCAAAAGAATACCGTGCTATATTGTTGCGATAGCGATAATGACAACTGTTTTCTCCTCGGGACTTTTCGGCTACGCTTCAAGAATACCGGATGCCGAGGACGTTGAGTCGATTGAATTCGCTTCCACGATTTCCAATCCTTACAGCTCCGTTAATAATAACGACGCTCTCCATCGAAGCCCGATTTACGGCTATGAATCAATGTATGCTTACCAGGGCTACTCAACCACCGGCGGCTATGACAGGTTCTTTTACGGCAGCGGTTATCAGGATATATACTATCCCACATACTCGGTTGACGACGAGAGCATAATTCACAGGCTGATTGAGATTCACAGAAGCTTTGTTCAAAAGGGTCATATCAAAAGCTCGGCTTCGGACGCCTGCGCAATAAATTTCCAGATAGTTTATACGCTCAAAAACGGCAAAACAATCAAGCGTTACTACAGCGTAACAACACAAGAAAACGCAAAGAGAATCATGGGACTCTGCGATACGACTGTTGCCAAGAGCGGAATTGAAGAATTCTTTGAATCCGATGATTATTATTATACAAGCGAGGATTATCTCAGCAAAATATCAACTGAAATAAATACCGAAAATTATTTCTATCTTTACTCAAAGTATCTCAAGGACAGTCACCGCTGCGGTTTGATTACAGATGAGCTGAAAAAGGCTGTGCTGAAAGACCTTGAAAATCAAACGGCAAACGATATCTTCTTCCACAAGCCCGAGGATGAGCTGGGCGTTATCAGCTTCGGAATCGGCCGCAATATTATCGACGTTATGCCCGACAGCTATTACAACAACGAAGACGGCGATATCATCAACAAAGATACAGGTGAAATTGTAGAAGAAAATGAACTGCTGACAGAACAGGCTCAGGCATCAATGAAGCTTACCGACCTGACAGCAAGTGCTATGGGAACCGAGCCAAAATCATTCGTTATAACAAAGACGATGACTAACACGATAAAATATCTCACGGACAACGGATACACGAAATATCTTGAGTCAAAAATCACGGCAAGCGACGTCAAGAGCATGAGACTTTGCACAAAATCGGAATCCGTCGGCAAGAAAAATGCCGATATGCTGCCGATTTTCTCGGGCGGATATAACAGCGTTGCAGATATAAAGAACTTCGATTGGGAAACGGAGTATTATTACAGCAATTCTCCTGAATCAAGCCCCCATTATATTGAGTGTCATGTTGCCAACGAGATAACGAACAAATCGACTATCCAAAAGGTGCTTGACAATTCGTTCCTTTACGGCTACTGCGGCAACGATTATCGCATTGCCGAAATAACCTTCAACGACGGCTCGATTGCAACCTATTGCATCACCGGCGAGGTTTATGAAAAACTGATGAAGTAAGTCTCGGAGCGGAAAAATTCGAGCGTGGGCTCCCGTCAGCGACTGAGGGAGTGAGGTCTTATCAGACTTTAATTTTTATCCCCTCCGTCGTCAAGGACGACACCGTCTC
>CALBHM010000388.1 GCA_937892835.1 uncultured Ruminococcus sp.
TCTTTTTCCGTTATACAGCCCAAAGCTCCCTCGGCATATAAGAATATAGCCTTCGAGAACTTTGAACTGTCTAACGAAAAAATCTCTCGTCAAATGGGTAGTATCTTTTTCCGTGATACAGCCAAAAGCTTTTTCGGTATATAAGAGTATCTGCGAGGAAGCAGTAAGAATTTTGCGTTTAAAAATTATTCATATAAATATTAAATTGTCTTAAACTTGAGGTTATATAATGAACATAAGATTTGTAATACCGTGCCTTCTGGGCTTGGAATCAATAATTGCCAATGAAATGAAAATACTCGGTGCTGAGGATGTTGTGTCCGAAAACGGCAGAGTTCTCTTTTCGGGTGACGAAACAATGCTCGCAAGGGCAAATATCTGCTCCCGTTTTTCCGAGAGAATTCAGATCCTTGTCGGCGAATTCTATGCGAGAAGCTTTGAGGAGCTTTTTCAGGGCACAAAGGCACTCCCATGGGAGGATTGGATCGGCGCATATGACGCTTTCCCGGTCAAGGGATATTCGCTCAATTCAACGCTTTTCAGCGTCAGCGACTGCCAGTCGATAATCAAAAAGGCTGTTGTTGAACGCATGAAGTCAAAGTATGGCATCAGCTGGTTTGACGAAACAGGCCCCGTGCATCAGATTCAGTTCTCGATTATGAAGGATAAGGTCAGCCTGCTTCTTGACACAACGGGCGCAGGACTGCACAAGAGGGGCTACCGTCCGCAGGCGAATGCCGCTCCTATCAAGGAGACTCTTGCTGCCGCACTCTGCGACCTTGCAAGGCTTCGACCTTATCATACGCTCTATGACCCTATGTGCGGCAGCGGTACAATCCTTATTGAGGGCGCAATGATGGTTCACAACATCGCCCCCGGAGTGAACAGATATTTTTCCGCCGAGCGTTGGGATGTAATTGACGAAAAGGTTTGGGCAGATGAGCGCAACCGTGCAAGGGACCTTGTTAATTACGACACGGATTTCATCGCTTACGGCTCGGATATCGACGAGGATGCGCTTGAAATTGCAAAAATAAATGCCAAACGTGCAGGCGTTGAGCGAAAGATTAAGTTTGAAAAAGCCGACATCAGAAACTTTGAGCCGAAGAGCGAAAAGGGTACGGTTATTTGCAATCCACCTTACGGTGAGCGACTGCTCGATATTGAGGAAGCACAAAAGCTTTATAAAATAATGGGAGAAAAATTCATAAGAAAGCATGGCTGGGCGTATTATGTTATCAGTCCGTCCGAAGAATTTGAAAAGGAATTCGGCAGAAAGGCAGATAAGCGTCGCAAGCTCTATAACGGTATGATAAAATGTCAGTTGTTTATGTATTTCAAATGATATACGGAGGTATTTAGAAATGAAGCACCTTTTTATAATCAATCCGAATGCAGGTAAGGGAAAGGCTTTTGAAACGGTTATGCCGAAGATCAAAGAAGCGGCAGCCGAAAGAAATATCGAGTATAAGGTTTATGTCAGCAAGTCTTCGCAGGATACACATGACTATTGCAAAAAGATAGGCGAAAGCGGCGAAGAGACAAGGATTTATGCCTGCGGCGGTGACGGAACGATATATGATATTGTCAATGCAATATACGGCTACGACAACGTTGAGTTTGCAGCAGTTCCCCTCGGCTCGGGTAATGATTTTATCCGCCTTTTCGGAACAAAGGAGCAGTTTGCCGATATCGGAGCACAGATTGACGGAACGGCGATAAAAATTGACGCTATTAAGTGCGGCGACAAGATTGCCGTTAACCAGTGCTCAATGGGATTTGATGCCGAGGTTTGCTCAAAGCAGGCGGATTTTAAAAAAATTCCGTGGCTCACGGGTGAATCGGCCTACACTGCTTCGCTTATCTATTGTCTTAAATCAAAAACATCGAATCGCTTCACCGTAACAATCGACGACGGTGAGCCGATGACAGATAATTTCGTATTCGCCTTCTGCGGAAA
>CALBHM010000389.1 GCA_937892835.1 uncultured Ruminococcus sp.
TTTATTTTGTCGATTTTTGGCAAAAAATAGAGCTTTTTGTAAAAAAAGACATACAAAGGCCGACATTTCGGAAAAAAGGTAAAACAAAAATATAATTTAGGGCAGCACTGTATAAATCGTCCCCACGGTGTCGTTCTAAGAAAAAACGGAGGTAGTAAGCTATGGAAATTCAAATTATTCTAAGAAGGCTCGGAGTTTGCACAACTTATAAAGGGTATAAGGCTGTTGTTCTCGCAATTTCACTTGCACTGGAGGACGAGGACCGCTTGAGTTCGGTTACTCGTGAGATATATACCGAGGTGGCACGCCAGCTGGATTCAACTACATCGGCGATAGAAAAAAACTTGCGTACCGTTGTTCAGCGTGCATGGAGAATGAATCCGGAAGACCTTGAAAAGATGGCGGGATATAAGTTAGAGTATATGCCGAGCGTTTCTGAATTTTTGGACATTCTTTTTAACTACATACAGAGAAGTCGACTGTACAGAAAATAAGAGCTGTCACCGTTCGGCAACAGCTCAAAAATATTTAATTTATCAGAATTTAACAACGCAGTTCTTTTCTGCGGATTCAAACAGAGCTTCAACAACCCTAATGAGTCTCCTTTGCTGTGCATGAGTTACGATTGACTCGGCTTTGCCCTCAATAACATCGCAGATGTTGTTATAAAGCGTGTGCTCACCGCTGAAGCCCTTGTCTTCAACATAGGGAAGGGGGAAGGTCTTGATTGAATCGTCTGTTCTCGGAGCCATTGTCTTTGTAAGGCCTACGCCTGTTCTGACAGGAACAGCGTCCTTGTTTTCCCAGTCGGAAACCATAACGACTTTGCCGCTGAGATCCCATTCGCAAATTGCCGAGCCGTTGATGCCCTGAACATGCCAGCGGGGATAGTCGATAAAGTTATTCGTGCCTACGGAGATGACGTAAGCAGAATCATCCTTGTAATTAAGCGTTGCGATGAATCCGTCGTCAACCTCGTCGTTTGTGATATGAGTCACCTGACAATAAACCGAGTCAAGCTCTTTATCGTCAAACATCATGAGTGCCTGATCAAGAATATGGATACCCCAGTCGAGAATCATTCCGCCGCCCTGCGCCTTTTTTTGACGCCAGTCGCCCGGGATTCCTCTTGAACCGCTTACACGGGATTCGATTCTGAAAATCTTGCCGAGGGTGTTCTCATCGTAGAGACGCTTAACGGTGAGATAGTCCGGGTCATACCTTCTGTTCTGATGAACGGTGAAGAATTTGCCTGTTCTCTCACTTGCCTTGATCATATCGTCAAGTGATTCGCTC
>CALBHM010000390.1 GCA_937892835.1 uncultured Ruminococcus sp.
AAGCAGTAAACGCCCTCATCAATCGCAATTATCACTGTTATATCATATTTTGTTTTGTCGATTTTCCTGAGCACATTCACAAGAAACGTTTCAATTCCGTTTGCGCTCAGCCCGTGTGAAAAAAATACAATTTTTTTCATATCAACACCTGCCGGCTTTATTCTTCTGATGCTGCCTCGTGCCTTTTGGAAACTGTGGCAAGAATTTCTCTCTTAAAATCGCCGTAGATTTTATATCTCTTTGAGAAAACGATAAATGAAATTATGATAAGCACAGGAGGAACAATGAACATAAGAGCCGAAATAGCGTCCTTAGCCTCCTGCGTCTGCTCGGGAGCCGTTCCCTCATACTTTGTTATGCTGAACGTCAGGTACATGATAATGCACTGAACCGTATATGCCATTTTCTGCAAGAAGCCCTTCATCGAGAAAGTCAGACTCTGATTTCTCTTGCCGAGCTTATACTCGCCGTAGTCAACAACATCGGCAAGCATAACGGTCTGATTGACAAACATACTTCCGATACCGATTGACGTGATAAGATAGCAAGCACCGAGGCCGTAAACATTACCGCCGAAGCCGTAGCCGATAACGGCCATACCGATATATCCGACAGCAGCCATGCCAAGCGAGAGCTTATAGATATTTCTGTTGTTCATATTAAGCTTTGAGCAAATCGGAATAACGGCAATACCGATTACTGAACCGACTGCGCCGAACATATTAAACTTTGACTGAAGATTAAGATCACCGGCAACAGAGTTGAAATAATAGCTGCTGATACCCGAGGTCATGTAGTATCCTGCGTTTGAAATCATCGCAAAGAGCATAAATGTCAAGAGCTGGTCATTGTTCTTTACAACGCTTATCGCGTCCTTGAATGAGAATTTCTCGCCGCTCTGAATAACGTTTCTTTCCTTCGTTGAAGCAACACTGATGCACGCAAAAACAACGAGCATAACAGCGGCAATGATAGACCATTTTCCGAAGCCTGTTCTCAGGCACTCGGGAGTCATCGTCTTAAGGCTGCTCTCGCTTGAACCGCCGAGATAAGCAACAATAGGAGCTGTGAGAATAAGCACAATACCCTGACCCAATCCGGAGAAGGTTCTCGCAACCGTGGAAATAAAGTTTCTGTCCTTTTCCTCGGTTGCGAACGACGGAATCATCGACCAATAAGGAATATCCGCCAAGGTATTCGACATACCCCAAAGCACATAGAAAACCGCAACGTAAACATACATCCAAACCGAATCTGTTTTTATTCCCGGATTGTTGAAAAGCAGGCAAAGCACAACGGCATTCGCTATTGCACCTCTCAAAATCCAAGGGCGATATTTGCCCATCTTGCTGTTTGAAATATCAACAAGAGTTCCCATCATCGGGTCATTGATACCGTCCCACAATCTTGCAATAGGCGCAAGAATGAGCAAGAATAAGGAGCTGATACCGAGCGCATTTGTAAGATAAAGCGAAAGGTAAGAATAGAACAAACCGTAGCTGAGATCAAGTCCGACGGCACCGACGCCGTAGCCGAGTTTCTCTCTTAAAGGAACTTTTTTATTCATTTTGATACCTACTTTCATTAGTCAATGGTTAATTAGCCTAAACCAACTTATATAATACCACAAAAAATCATTTTAGACAATAGAAAAAATGACGTTCCCTGAGAAAAAGGAACGTCATTTACGGTTATTTTGTTATAAAAGTTACAGTTTGATACTTCCGACAGAAATTCTGAGGATTGTAAGAGCGTCCATGGAGTTGATTTTTCCGTCACCGTTTGTATCGGCATTCATAAATTGCTCTTCTGTCTTGATATTTGTCCAAAGGTCAACCGAATATCTGAGAACAACAAGTGCGTCGGCCGAATTAACCTTCTTGTCACCGTTAACATCGGGATAGGCCTTAGCGATAACCTCTGTGGCAGCTCTGTTCTTGCAATCCTTGCACATCATGTACTTTGAGCCTGTTGCCGTGATTGTCGGTCTCTTTTCGATTACCCATTTTCCGTCACCGGTATGTCCCTTTGCCGGGATAGTCTCAGTCGACTTTGCTCCGCAAATCTTACATGTTACCGTGTATTTTCCGGCTGCTGTGCATGTAGCTGCCTTGCTGACGGTCTTTGTTACATCGGGATGATTGCAGTTGATTTTAAACGTCTTGGCATAACCTTCGCCGTATTCATTTGTACCTACAACATAAACCTTTGCCGTTCCGGGCTTTGTATTGTTGCGATAAACTAACTTATAATCCTTATTCAGCTCGACCTTTTCTCCGCTTGTAAGCGTAAGCTCAACCGAAGGAGTAATGGCCGAACCGGTGTACGTCTTATCGGCAATATCTTTTACCGTGCCGAGCGAAATATCCTTAACATATTCGATTTTTGCATTTATTTTGCTTGAGCCCAAATATTGCGAAAGCCTATTGTTACCTTCAACAGTTATAAACTTCATCGAATCCGAGCATGACGCAAATGCATCTCCGTAAACCACAGTGTTTTTTGATATCCTAACGGTATCAAGAAGTGTGCAGTTAGCAAAGGCACCGGCGCCGATCGCCGTAAGCGTGAACGGAAGATCAAGCGAAGTCAAAAACGGACAGCCGTTAAATGCATTTTTTACTATAGTTTCAAGGCCGACCGGGAAGCTTACATTCTTAAGTCCATCGCACTGATAAAAAGCACCTTCGCAAATCATCTTAACGTTGTCGGGAATCACAAGATCGGTCAGGCCCGAGCAGCCTTTAAAGCTTTCTTTTCCGACATAGATAAGTGTTGAGGGCAATTTAAGCGTCTTGATTTCGGCATGGTTTGCAAACGCTTCCTTGTCGATTCCGATGATCGGCAAGCCTTTATATGTATCAGCAAATATAACTGTATCATATGTTCCGCAGTTGTATTCAGTTACCCAGTAGCCTTTGCCGTCGGCAGTGAGTCTAAATTCCATATCATTCATTGAGTTGCGCAAAAGGTTAATAGAAGTGCCTGAGGTCTGCACCTCGTCAGTCAAATCGACGAATCCGGAATTTGAGGCATGATTAATCTTCAATTCGAGATCACAATTACCGTGATCGGCATAGCTTTTAACTCTGAAAACAACTGTCGAAAAAATTCCTAGTTATTGCCTCCGGCGAGACACCAGTTAATCTTACCGGGATTACCTGCATACTCGGAATAAACCTCTCCATTAGTCTGCTTATCTCTTGCTTTTCTCAAATCCTTACCCTGCGACATGCTGACAAACTCAAGCTTTTTTGAGTCATATATCAGGCTCATGTCAAGTGACGAAACCTTTATGTACTGCTTAGGGAAATAAACCTGAACTGTAAATTCACTGTCCTGAGCACATGAGGTTGTGCTAAGCTTCATTGCAATATCAGCAGAAGCCGCCATCGGTGCAACGGCCATTAAGCAAAATACTATCGCAAATGCAGCAATAACCGCCACAGCTTTTTTCATTAATCCTTTCATTCTTTTCACCCTTTCAAAAATTTGCATATGATTGCATTTATTTTATTTTATATTATTTGAGTAAAATTGTCAATTAAAAAATTAAAAAGATTCTCTTAATATTTAAAAGCCATGAATCTAACTAAAAAGCGTTCGGTTGTCTCTTTTGAAAATAATTCTTGAAGAGATACGATTAATGTGATATAATACCGATGTTCAATATAATTTCCGCTCGTAGCATAATTGGATAATGCATCAGATTCCGATTCTGACGACTGGGGGTTCAAATCCCTTCGGGCGGGCCATAAGAAAGGTTGCACTTCGGTGTGACTTTTTCTTTTTATATATTCTCCTCATTAAATATTTTCACTATTCTGTTTCAATATGCTTGGCTAAACAAGCAAAAGCCTCCCACAAAAGTGAGAGGCAATAAATTCTTATATACTTAACCGCCGAGGTAAGCTTTTTTAACGTCCTCGCTCTCCATAAGCTCCTTACCTGTGCCAGAAAGAACAATCTTTCCGGTTTCAAGAACATAAGCTCTGTCCGAGATGGCAAGACTTTTACCTGCGTTCTGCTCAACAAGAAGAATCGTTGTTCCGTCCTTGTTGATGTCCTTAATAATATCAAAGACCTGGTCAACAAGCAGCGGAGAAAGTCCCATTGACGGCTCGTCCATCATAAGAAGCTTCGGGTGGCTCATAAGAGCACGACCCATTGCAAGCATCTGCTGCTCACCGCCTGAAAGAGTACCGGCGATCTGGTTCTTACGCTCCTCAAGACGAGGGAAACGAGTGTAAATCTTCTCGATATCCTCCTTAAGGTTTTTCTTATCCTTGAGTGAAAATGCACCCATGAGCAGGTTATCGTAAACCGAAAGCTCCTGGAAAATTCTGCGTCCCTCGGGGCACTGTGTCATTCCCATTTCTACAATCTTGTGGCAGGGAGTCTTAGTGATATCCTTACCTTCGTAGAAAACATGACCCTCACGAATCGGGATAAGACCCATTATCGACTGCATCGTCGTTGTCTTTCCTGCACCGTTTGCACCGATAAGAGTTACGATTTCGCCCTGATTAACCTCAAAGCTGATACCCTTGATCGCCTGTATAACACCGTAGTAGACCGAAATGTCTTTAACTTCCAACATTGCCATAACATCAACCTCCGATATAAGCCTTGACAACCTCGGGATCGTTGAGGGCGTCATCTACCTTGCCCTGACAAAGAACCGTACCGAAGTTGAGAACCGTAATCTCATCGCAAAGACCCGAAACGAATTTAAGGTCATGCTCGATGAGAAGAATTGTAACGTCGAAATTGTCACGGAGATATCTTACCGTGTCCATAAGCTCCTGAGTTTCATGGGGATTCATACCTGCCGCCGGCTCATCAAGAAGCAAAAGCTTCGGGTTTGTTGCAAGAGCACGGGCAATTTCAAGCTTTCTCTGCTTACCGTAAGGAAGGTTGCAGGCAAGATTGTTTCTCTCCTCATAAAGATCAAAAATCTTGAGGATTTCCTTTGCCTTATCTCTCATCCTGACCTCAGTATCATAGTGCTTCGGGAGCTTTATCATGCTAATAAAGGGGTTGCACTTAAACTCAGGCTGATTGTGAAGTCCGACAAGAACGTTTCTGATAACGCTCATATTATTGAAAAGTCGAATATTCTGGAAAGTTCTTGCGATGCCCTTGTGATTGATTTTTTCCTGAGTTTTGCCGGTAAGGTCTTCTCCGTCAAGGTAAAATGTGCCCGTCGTAGGCTTGTAAACACCTGTAAGAAGGTTGAAAACCGTTGTTTTACCTGCACCGTTAGGGCCGATAAGACCATAGATCTGACCCTTTTTAATCTTCAGATTAACGTCCTGAACAGCCTTAAGTCCACCGAAAGAAATTCCGAGATTTTTTGTTTCAAGTACATAGTCAGCCATGCTTATTTGCCCCCTTTCTCAGGTTTGTCGGGTTTAAACGGGTCGTTCTGCTTTACGTCTGTCGTAAGAACCTCGTCCATACGAATCTTGGTTGTAACAACGTCCCATCTGTTTGTATCCGAATACTGCTTTGACGGATTCTTAAGGTGCTTTTCGCGAAGCTTGTTTGCGATTGAGAATCTCTCTCTGACGCTCTTAAGAGCCGGAGCATTGTTGAAGATAACAACAACAATGAGAATGATTGCGTAAACGAGATACTTAAGTGCTGCCAGATCGCCGGAAAGCTGAGTCTGGAGCTGGAAGTTGAGGTAAGTGATAAATACAGCCGAAATAATCGAACCTGTGATATTACCCATACCACCGAGAACAACCATAACGAGAATCTCGATTGAATAGTTGAATGAGAAGAACGAGTAAACAACAGGGGTAACATATGAGCCGTAGATAACACCTGCCATGCCTGCAAAGAATGCGGCAAAGACGAAAACGAACAGCTTATAGTATGTGATGTTTATACCCATTGCCTTTGCGGCAATCTCATTATCACGGATAGCCGTAATTGCACGTCCGTGCTTACTTCTGATAATATTCTGAATAAGGAAGAGTGAAATAAGAACAGTAACAAGAGCTACGATATAAAGATCATTGCCGTACTTCTTGGTTGAAAGACCGAGAGCAGCACCGAATGTCGGAAGGTTCTTGAAAATTGTTCTAACGATTTCACCGAATGCAAGAGTAACGATTGCAAGGTAGTCTCCCTTAAGTCTCAAGGCAGGAAGTCCGATTATGAGTCCGAATACTGCCGCAACAAGTCCGCCGATGAGCATCGAAATAATAAGAACCAAAAGCTTTGAATCCATTACATTGTAAAGCTCTTTGGCAATGTAACAGCCGATGTATGCGCCGACGCACATGAAGCCTGCATGACCGAGTGACAATTCACCGAGGAAACCGACAACGAGGTTAAGCGAAACAGCAAGCAAAATGCTGTATGCCATCTGAGCGAGCAAGCCTGAGCTTGAACGAGGAAGATTTCCGAAGCTGCTGATAAGAAGAGGAACAACAAGCATTATAATGATAATAAAATAATTAAATGTGTCCTTTATTCTTATTCCTTTTTTAATATTCTTGAGATAATTCATAGCTTATACCTTCTCCCTTCTCTTCTTGCCGAGGATTCCGATAGGTCTTACGAGGAGGATAACTATCAGCAATGCAAATTCAATGGCAGTTGCGTAAGGTGCAAGTGCCGGAACGCTCAAAGCGAGCTTCTCGACAACGCCGAGGATGACACCGCCGAGCATAGCACCGGGAATTGAACCGATACCGCC
>CALBHM010000391.1 GCA_937892835.1 uncultured Ruminococcus sp.
TTTTCGAGCGGATCAGAAAAAATCCGGGACGGCGAAGTGATAATGCCGAAAAGATTTTCAATTTTACGAGCAAGACGCTCTATTATTCTAAATGTCATAAAATCACCTAATCCTAAAAAACGTTGTAATTGTATGAAATATATTATCAAGTGTTTGCTTGATTTTGGATATTACAGGGGGTGCGGTACCTGCGGTTGACCGAGCAAGCTCGGCAAAATAAGCTTTCGTCTCCGGACGCTCACGGAGAATTTTGTTGACTGCCGTATCAAGCGCACCTATATAAGCGTTCCAGGCTTCAAGCTCGGCAGTCGGTGAGCCGACCGAAACGATCAGCTCACTTTCAAATGCTTTAGCTTTCTTGTTGTACTCGGACTCTATGACATAAAATTGATCTCCGTCATTGTTCTCACGCAACATCATTCGAGCAAGATGCGTCGTGTCGCATGGGAAGAGCTGTTTTTCTTTCATTCTGCCGTCTCCGTTCCATGTAATAATTAAGTAAAAATGATACTTTGCTTTGTGCTTCGATTGTTTTGAGTCCGATTTCAAGTCCGCCGATTTTTTTGAGATATTCAATGAATTCTTTTCGATATTTCTTAGACATATCAATTTCGAATTCGATGTGCTGAATGTCTGAAAGCGGAAAATGCGGTGATTCGCCGATTTTCTTACAATACGCTTCCCGCTCAATCTGCATCGTGTGATCTCGCATATCGACTGTCCTGCCGTAATCGTCAGGCGGAAACTTAAAGAACGTTTGCATCGTCCTTCGTCCTTTCGTAAAGCAACCGGGCTTTGAGTTGTTTATTCTCTTTGGTGAGCTTGCGATGATCCTCAGCAAGCTCATTGTAGTCATTAGCCACTTTTTGATACTGTTTAATGGTAGCGACGTTGAGCTCTTCCTGCTTCTTGCAGCTGTCGTTCATGGCAAAAAGGCAAACGGCAAGAATGATCACAACCGCTAAGAATGCGATGTAAAGTAAAGTAAGCTTATCCATTTGGTTTCTCTCCTTTATTCGGCATGGGTATTGTCACTATGCACTCAGCAATGTCGCTGTTGAGACATATGAGCATTTTAGAATAAATGTCAGCTTCATCAGGACCGAAGTCGTTTTTGACAAAATCTGCATATCTTGTCAATATCGCCGCTACAAATGGCCTGTTCATTGGATTTAAAGGATTTATGGCGGTTGCTATTTGTGCCGAAATTTTATTTATTGCATCTATAAAGAAATCGCGATCACCTGTAAACGCATATTTTTTAATAATTCGTTCGCGTCGGCAATAAGATTGTTATTCATCTTCACACGTCCTTCCGTATATTTCATGCGTTCCGTCAATAAGCTGCTGTTCTTCCTTGGTAAGCTTAAAGCCGAAATTTTTCAACGCTTTTACGGCGCACAAACTGAAAACATTTTCGTCATATTCTCCCGAGTACGATTTATATGTTTTAATACTTTTCACACACAATATCGCTTTGAGAAGAAAAACAGCCGGCTTTCGGTCGATGTTATAGAGGATTTCCGAATTGAGATTGCCGGCAATGATTTCTTCATCGGTCATGTCAGCTTCTTCCCAATCGACTCCGGCAGCTTCGCAAAATTCTGTATCTTCCACCGAACTGTAGCAGCTTCCACTCATTTGAATTTCAACAAACAACCTTAACACAATCGGCAGTGTCTTTTTATCCTCGGAAAGCTCGTTCACAAATGCCTTTACTCTTTCATTAAAGCGGTCGAACTTCTCATCAAGCTCGGCAATTTTGGCAATTCTGAACTCCTCAGCTCTTTTTCTGCTTGCTTCTGCTTCGCTGTCTACTTCCGTCTCGGGCTTTTTCTTGTAAAAATAGATCCAATCGCCCCACGTTTCGAATTTATAGAAAGTTTCGTTGAGCGGTGTTTCCTCCGGCAATTCAAGTTCTTCGGGGTTTACAGCCGAATAACTAAAGCCCTTGATGCTATTGTATATTTTCCATGCATCTCGACATTCTTCTTCCGGGATAGGTCGAACACCTTTGTTTTCGAGATAATCAATCCACTGCTGCTTTTTCTTTTTCTTTTCAATGTTCTGTAGTTCTCGGTCAACAGCGTATTTAATGTAGTCATGCTTATTGTTTTTAATGAGTGTATTTCTGACGCTGATGTCCGAAATCTTTTCTAGATATGCAAAATCTTCGAGTGTCAAATCGCTGTCTAAGATGTTATTTTTATCAAGCTTTGCGATTTCAAGGCGGTGCTTGACTGTATCCTTGCTAAATCCCGACATTTCTGAAATACTTTCAACGGTTTCGCCGAGGTCAAGCATAAGCTGAAATCCGTCAGCCTGTTCGATGTAGGACAGCTCCGAACGCTGCATGTTTTCAAGCAGCATTGTTGACAGCTGCGTTTTACGATCCATGTCAACAACAGCGCACGGAACGGTTTCAAGCCCTGCAAGTTTTGCGGCGGCAAGTCGGCGATGTCCGATAACTGCTGTGTAACGTCCGTCATTTTTCGGAACAATGGTCAAGTTCTGCATAATTCCGTTAGTTTTAATGCTTTCGGCAAGCTCGGTGAGATCTCCGAGGTTCTTTCTTGGATTTTCGGGGTGCGGGTCGATGAGATTGATTGATATTTGTTTGAGTGTTTCCATAAAATTAAGCTCCTTTCACGAGTTTGAGAACAAATTCGCTGTTCTCGGGTATCATTGCTGATGATGTGGTGGGTGTCGGTTCCGACGGTTCAATGCCGCAGGAGAAAAACATTGCAACCGCTTCAAGGTTTACAAAGGTTTTTCTGCCGATCTTTACGCTCGGAATTTGTCCCGTGCGGACGAATCTGCGAAAAGCTGTTTTTGTGATTGAAGTTCGGGGATCACTTTTGAGAATTTCGCCGTACGCTTCGTCAATAGTTCGCATTCTTGGTGTCATGGTTATCATCCTTTCTTTTGGTATGTTGTTTTATGCCTTGTATGTCACGATCAATAAATGCCGCCCAATTTGAGAACAACGACGGCTGTAATAAAACCGATCCATAAGATCAGAATAGGGACAAGCTTTTCTATTAAATCACCTCTTTTGTTTTAGGTTTGCTCTCCGCCACCGTAGCGGATGCAGGGAGTTGGGAAGATTGGAACACTATTCAGTCATGTTTTTATTAAATTTTTGATATTGTTCCCTGCACCCGGCACGATGGCGGAAATGATTATGCTGACTTTTTACGATAGAAGAGATATTCAAGCTCACAATTTGGGAAAAATTTATGCTTGATTTTAAAAGCTTCTTCAATCGTAAAAGAGCCTCGTGCCATTTTGTAAGCGAGTGTGTTTTCATGTATTTCTAAAAAAACAGCAATTTCACGCTTTGTTATACCTGCACGAGCTATTTCAGCTTCTAAGTTTTCATACATTTTCTTGCCTCCTTTTATGCGTTTGCATAACTTTCAAGGTGATTATATATGCAAATGAATAATTTGTCAATAGTTTTTTATGATTTTTCATAATTTTTTATTGACAGCCACAAAAAATTGTGATATGCTCTGTTATGTAAAGCGGAGGTAATATTATGATTGGTAAAACTTTACAAGATATATTAGATGAAAAAGGTACAAACGCTAACGAACTTTCGAAAATGATCGGTGTGAGCTGCCAAACAATATATAGCATCATAAAAAGAGATAATATGAAAATTGACTTTGAAGTGTTGCTGAAAATTTGCAAGGCACTCAATGTAAGCGTAGAACGCTTTTATTCCGATTACTGCGACTATAACGAAGCTAAATATCTTCTGTCGCCACATGAAAAAGAACTTGTTTCAGCATATAGAGAACACCCAGATATGCAAAAGTCAGTCGATAAACTTCTTGGCATTGAACCAGAAGAAAAGCTCTATATAATAGAAAAAGCCGCCCGTAACGGAGATAACTCTCCACTTGTAGTTACGGACAGCAAGCTCAAGGAACTTGAGAATTTACCCGAAGTTCCGCTTGAGGATGGTTAAAATTTGTTTTGTTTTATAAAGGTTTCAAATTGCGAGTAGACTTTCTGCTCAAGCGGAGAAGTCAAAAAACGATTGCGTTTGTAAAGTTCGTTCATTCTTTCCGCTCTGTATTCTGCGGCGGTTCGGCTGATCTTGCAAAGCTCTTGTATTTGCTCGGCGGTCCGAACATTGCACCCCCACAGAACACAGGCGGGAGCTAACAGACGGCTTGCAAAAACATTCGCCGCCTGCTCAATCGGATTATCAGCCGGTGACGGTTCACGGTTTACAAGCTCGAATTTCCCAACGTGACCGAGAATGATATGTCCGATCTCGTGAGCAACAGTAAACCTTCGACGCTCGGGCAAAACGGCAGAGCTTACGAAAATGTGCGGCAAGCCGTTAATGTAGCAGCTCATGCCGTCACTTTCGTCGGTCGGTTCGTAGTAATGTAGCTTGATTCCAAGCTCGGCGCAGACCTTAACGGTGTTGACTGGAAGCTCCGAAATATTTAAGTCGATCAGTAACCGCCACACAGAGTCCCTCGCATTTTGATAGTCTTTATAATTCATATAAAATCACCTCACTTAAAATTTTAAGTGAGGCAAAGTGTAAAATCTACAGGTAAGTATTGGTAATTACTTACCGCAAAAAGGAGAAATCAAAATGTTAAAGAAAATCACAGCAATACTCATGGCAATCATTATGGTAGGCGCGCTCACAGCTTGTGGCAACTCTCAGACCGACAACGGTCAGTCAAACAACGCCCAGCCTAACAGTTCCGCCGAGCAGAAAACGACAACAACAAAAGCACCTGCCGATCTTTCGGGCGAATGGAAGCAGAAGAACGGCGATAAGGACAACTATCAGATCGCCAAAATAGCAAATGGCACAATCGAGATTTATTGGCACTCCGAAGCGGACGAAAGCGATTCGCTTTATTGGGCAGGAACTTATGATGCACCGACCACAGCCGAAGAGCCGTACACTTGGGATTCCAAAAACGACACAGAGAAAACGGACAACGCTTTGCTTGCTTCCGGCGACGCAACAAAAACATTTACATATGAGGACGGCGAAATCTCTTATCAGGCTTCCGCTCTTGGCACAACAAAAACAATCAGACTTGAGAAAGTAAAATAATTGCAACTAAAATTCAGTTGCAGAACTTATAAATAAAAAATGCCGCTCAGTGCTGGAACACCGAACGGCAACCGCATTAGATCCCACTCTCTTGCGGTATTGAACAGTCAGAACCGACACCCACCACGGTGGAAGGAACTAACTATATTTATTATAGCAGTTTCTTTCGCCGAATGCAAGTATTTTTGAAAGGAGCTGCTTTATTTTATGGCAACGATTGAAAAAAGAGGAAAAGCATACCGAATAACCGTTTCTTTCGGTTATAACGATCTCGGCGAACAAGTTCGCCATCGAATGACATGGACGCCGCCCGAAGGTCTGAGCGAAAGGCAAATTCAAAAAGAGTTGCAACGACAGGCGGTTCTTTTTGAGGAAGATGTCAAATGCGGTCTTGCAAGCTCGGCGAAGAAATTCAAAGACGCTTCGGAAGAATATTTCAGCCATGTTGAAGCACAGGAAAGCTTGAAACACCGCAGCGTTTACAGGCTCAAGCAGTGTTCAGACAGGGTTTTAAAGCAATTCGGGCACGTCCGACTTGACAGGATAACCACTTCCATGCTTCAAAAGTTCCTTGACTCTCTTGTTACCGAGAATTTAAACGAGCGGACAGGAAAACCGCTTTCGCCGAAAACTCAGCGACATTACAAGAACTATATCGCAAATGTTTTTGATTATGCTGTAAAACGTGGATATATTTCACATAACCCTTGTATCGGTCTTGAGTGCAAACCGCTCAAGAAGAAAGAAATCAACACAGTTTCCGTCGAAGAGCTTCAAACATTTCTGTCGTTGCTTGAGGGTGAGGATGTTTGCATGAATTTGTTTTTTACACTCGCTCTGTACTGCGGATTTCGTACCTGCGAAATCCTCGGGCTTGAATGGTCGGATATTGATTTTGAAAATAGCGTCATATCCATTAACCGAGACAGGCTCTATACCAAAGAGCGTGGTATTTACACTGATACGCCAAAAACAAATCAGTCGCGCCGAAAGCTCAAGGTTGACATCGGAATTATTGACCTGCTAAGAAAGCAACAGCTTAATCAGATGAAAAACAAGCTCAAGTGCGGCGACCAGTGGCAGAACACGGGAGCAGTTATAACAAATGAGTTTGGAGGCTTTATACGCACCGATTATCCGGGCAAGTGGCTCACGAAATTTTGTAATCGAAATAAATTGCAGCACCTTACGCCGCATCAGCTGCGACACATGAACGCTTCTTTGCTGATTATGAACGGCGCCGACGTTGCCACCGTTGCCGGTGCTCTCGGTCATAGCACGCCCTCAACAACGTTAAATATATATGCCGAGTTCTTCGCCGCTGAACAGGCGAAAGCTTCCAAAGCATTGTGTCAAACTCTCCGCCCGAGCGTAAAAAAAGAGGAAGAAAAAGCATAGGTTCAGCGTGTTAAAATAACAGATCCATGACAGCGGTTTGAATTTTAAATTCGAGCCACTGTTATTCTTTTGGGGTTTATTTGGGGTTTATTTATTTGAAAAGAAACGTTAAAATATAAATAAATGTAACAAGCAAATGCTTAGAAATGGCTATATATCAACGTTTCTGAGCTTTTATGAGAAAATATGATTTGATTTTCAACGGGTTCAAGTCCCGTCTCTCGCACCAAATAAGGAA
>CALBHM010000392.1 GCA_937892835.1 uncultured Ruminococcus sp.
TTGACCTCTGCCGGCTCTGCCGACAACCTGCGTGAGCAAATCAAAGGTTCGCTCCTGACTTCTGAAATCGTCGTTGTTGAGCTGCTGATCGGCATTGATAACACCGACGAGCGTTACATTCTCAAAGTCAAGTCCCTTTGCGACCATCTGCGTGCCGAGCAGGATATCATATTTGCCGTCGGCAAAATCCTTCAGCTTGTTCTCATGCGAATAGCGACCCATAGTGCTGTCGGCGTCCATTCTGAGAATTCTTGCCTCGGGGAACAAGGTTGCAAGCTCATCCTCAATCTTCTGCGTTCCCGTTCCCGAATATCTGACGTCGTGCGAGCCGCACTCGGGACAAACATCGGTAAACGGCTCGGAATAGCCGCAGTAATGGCACATGAGCCTGCCGTTTGCATGGTGATAGGTCATTGAAATACTGCATGACGGACAGGTCAGAACATGGCCGCACGCCCTGCATTCCGCAAAGGTGTTATAGCCTCTGCGATTGATAAGTAAAATTGACTGCCTGCCGTTTTCAAGGTTATATTGCAGTCTTGATCTCAGCTCCTCACTGAAATTTGAGGATTGCGACAATGCTTCAGTCAGCATATCGACAATCCGCACCTCGGGAAGAACCGAGCTTGAATAGCGTTTTGTAAGTCTGTTTATTGTATACTGCCCCGCCTGTGCCTTTGCGTATGTTTCAATGCTCGGCGTTGCGCTGGAGAATACAAGAAGTGCCTTATGATAAGCGCAGCGAAAGCGTGCAACGTCCTTTGCGCTGTATCTCGGCGTCTGTTCGGATTTGTATGTATGCTCCTGCTCCTCGTCAATGATTATCAATCCGAGGTTTTCAAGCGGAGCAAAGACGGCACTTCTTGTGCCGACAACTATCCTGACATTTTCATTTCTGACTCTTTTCCATTCGTCAAGCCGCTGCCCTGCCGAAAGTGCGCTGTGAAAGACAGCAACCTCCCTGCCGTAACGGCTCATAAACAAATTAAGCGTCTGCGGCGTAAGTGCAATTTCAGGCACCATGACGATAACGTTTTTACCCTTGTCGAGCATCTCGTCAATCAGTCTCAGATAAACCATTGTCTTGCCGCTGCCCGTAACTCCGTAGAGAAGCGCAGCTCCGCCCTCGCCCGAGGCGTATTGCCCGAGCATATTTTCAAAGGCCTTTTGCTGCTCGTCATTGAGAACAATTTCATCTCTTTGCGGCGTAACGGTCTTATTTTCGTAAGGGTCACGGTAAATCTCGTTATCAAAAATCTCGACAAGGCCCTTTTTCTCGAGAGCCTGTACAACAGATGCTGTGAATCCCGTGAAATAGCAAAGCTCCTTAACAGAAACGGTTCCGATATCATTGAGAACATCGAGAACCTCAAGCTGTTTTTTAGTCAGTTTTTCCGTTGTTTCAAGGATTTCCCTGCCGCCCTCCGTCAATCTGACGGTTTTAACGGTCAGGTCGCCTGTTTTCCTCACAGAATCAAAATTTCTAATCAGCAGACCTTTTTTAACCATCCTTTCAAGAAGTGAAATTTCAGGTGCAAATCCAAGCTTTTTAAGAAGCTTTTCGCCCTCAACATATCCCTTCTGAGAGAGGAGAAAATTATAAATCTGCTTTTCGTCCGCCGAACAGTCGTCTAAATCGACATCCGGAACAGCCGTGTACGTCGTAACGGTTCTGTGGCACATGCCGGACGGCAAAACGGCTTTTGCAGCCTCAAAATAGGTACAAAATGTCCTTTCCTTAAGCCATGCGACAAGCTTGAGCATCTCGTCATTAAGAACCGGAGCTTCATCAATAACCTGAGAAATTCGCTTTAACTTTTCTTCACCGTTATAATCCGTAACAGCGAGAACAACGCCCTGACGGCACTTGTTTCCCCTGCCGAAAGGCACAAGGACACGGCAGCCGGGAGAACATTCTTCGTCGCCGAGGAGGTAAGAAAAAGGCTTGTCAAAGGAAAACGCAGAGTTTTCCACGGCAACAGCCGCAACTTTTTCGACAGTCATTTTGTACCTCCGTAATCATTTAAGAATTAACGATATTAAAGATCCTTGATCTCGTCCGGCTCAACGATTTCATACTTATTGTTGAGAATTTCATCAAGAGCGATGCTTACCGGCTTCTCAACAAGGATGATTCCGTCCTCTTCGGCTTCCTCGGAAATCTCTCTTGCACGCTTTGCAGTTGCTCTGACAAGTGAATAGCGGCTGATGTGATTTGAAAGCACTGAGCTTAAATCCGGATTAAATTTGAATTTTTTGTTCTGATCAAACATTTTTACATACCTCACTAAAAAATTTATTACATCTGCTTACTCTGTGTGTTTCGGCAGTGATAATCGTTTTTATATCGTCAACGGCATCCTGAAGATCGTCGTTGATAACAACATAGTCATATTCATTGCGGCATCGTTCAATTTCCCTGATGGCAATTTTCAAGCGGCGGAGAACATCGTCCTCCTCCTCGCTGCCTCGATTACGAAGCCGAGTTTCAAGAATCTCCATGCTCGGCGGCATAATAAATATGCTGACTGCATCGGGATACATTCTTTTGATATTTCCAGCACCCTGCACATCGATTTTTAATATAACAATATGTCCGTCTTCAAGCCATTTATCGACAGGTCCTTTCGGTGTGCCGTAGTAGTTAACACCGTAACGTGCATATTCGAGCAACTCACCGTTTTCAACAGCATCAAGAAAATCCTCTTCGCTGACAAACATATAGTCTATTCCATCGATTTCGGATTCTCTCGGCTTTCTCGTTGTCATTGAAACCGATTTTGTAATATCGATATCCGATTTAAAAAGTTCGGCAATGACCGTATCTTTTCCGGAGCCTGCCGGACCCGAAAGAATAACCAGCATTCCGTTATTCTTCATCGTCCTCATCCTCCTCATAGTCCTTGTCCTCATCAAGTCTGTTGGCAACCGTCTCAGCCTGAAGATAGGTCAGAATAACCTGATCGCAGTCGGTAATGATAACCGCTCTTGTTCTTCTGCCGTGGGTTGCATCGATAAGAGTACCCTTCTCCTTGCAGTCCTGAACTATTCGTTTGATCGGAGCCGATTCGGGACTGACGATTGCAATAATTCTGTCCGCATTAACCATATTGCCGAAGCCGATATTGATAAGCTTCATATTCTCACCCCGTTATTCGATATTCTGAACCTGCTCACGAATTTTTTCAACCTCAGACTTGATTTCAAGAACACGTCTTGCAATCTCAACGTCGTTGGCCTTTGAACCGATTGTGTTTGCCTCACGGTTAATTTCCTGAACAAGAAAATCCATCTTTCTGCCGATAGCCTCGGTCGAATTGAAGAAATCCTTGAGCTGAGAAATATGACTTCTCAGACGCACGGTCTCCTCTGCGACGGCAATCTTGTCCGCATATATTGCCGCTTCGGTGAGGAGTCTCGCTTCCTCAACATGGATATCGCCGAGAAGCTCCTGCATTCTCGCAAGCAGCTTTTCGTTGTATTCCTTGACAGTCTCCGGTGAGCGTTCTTCAACAAATTCAACATAAGAAAGAATAAGGTCAGCTCTTGAAACAATGTCGTCACGGAGCTTTTCGCCCTCGATCTCACGCATATCGATGAATTTCTCGACAGCCTTCTCGGCTACGGTTTTAACTGCGTTCCATATCTTGTCCTCGTCGGCCTCCGCCTTGCGGATAACAAGAACGTCGTTCATTCTTGCAAGAAGTCCCGCATTGAGATTATTCTCGACTCCATAGGTTTCGGAAAGCTCATTGAAAGCCTTCACATAGCCGTCGGCAAGGGACTTGTTGACCTCAACAACAACAGTGTCGTCCTCAAGGTTGTCCACCTGAACGTAGCACTCGATCTTGCCTCTTGAAACCTTTGACTGAACAAAGGATTTCAGTTTCTCATCAAGAAATCCGTAATTTCTCGGAACTCTTGACGAAAAATCAAAATATCTGTGATTTACGCTTTTAATTTCAACGGTGACGTTCATTCCGTCAACCATTTCCTGACATCGGCCGTAGCCGGTCATGCTTTTAACCATACTAAACCAACTTCCCGAATTATTTTTTCTTGCAGCAGCTTCCTGCAAGCAGCTCGGGGATTTCCCCTTCAAGTATATTATCTTTATTCTCTTTAAATCCAAGCGTTTTCGCAACATCAACACCGCTTGCGGCCTTGTAATATGCGATATAAACTCCTCGATTTGCGCCGTAGTTCAGCGAGCTTCTGATAAAGCCCTCGATCGTTTCGTCGTCGCTCTCGGTCACAACATCAATGATATCCATTGTGTAGCCGTTGAGCCTGAAAGCGGAAAAACCGCACTCTGCACCGCCGTTTGCCATGTCAAATCCCAAATAGCCGTTTACGGTTTTATCATTGCGGAACGGCTCGGGGAGCTTATCGCTCGCAACAGGTGAAAATTTAATCATATTATCACCTCAGAATTTATTAACTTTCATGCCCGATGAAACCATGAGCTTGTGAACCTCGTCCTCTTTAAGCTCACGCCACTTTCCTGGAGGAAGCATTCCGAGCTTCAAGGAACCCATTGAAGTTCTCTTGAGCCTTGCAACCTCAAGTCCGAGCGATTCGCACATCTTTCTGATCTGACGGTTTCTGCCCTCGTAAAGAACGATCTCCATAACAACTCTGTTATCCTGCTTTTCGATAACATGAGCGTCGGCCGGAGCGGTAATTCTTCCGTCGATCTCCATGCCGGTGGTAAAGGCCGTAAGCATGTCCTCCGTCACGTCGGGACGAACCGTAACACGGTAGGTTTTTGGAATATGCTTTGACGGATGCGTCATGTGATTTGCAAATTCGCCGTCGTTAGTCATAAGCAAAAGTCCTTCGGAATCCTTATCAAGTCTGCCGACGGGATAAACTCTTGCGCCGACGTCACGAACAAGCTCCGCAACGCACTTTCTGCCCATTTCATCATCCATGGTTGTAATATAACCTCTCGGCTTATGAAGCATGATATAGTAATGCTTCTTATTGCCGACAATTTTTCTGCCGCTGACGGTAACGGTGTCGTGCTTCGGACTTACCTTATCGCCGATTTGCGCAACCTTACCGTTCACCTTTACCTTGCCCTGAGCGATTAGCTCCTCCGCCTTACGACGTGAAGCGACAGCACACATGGAAAGGTATTTTTGAAGCCTGATTCTATCATCAGTCATTTTAAAAATCTCTCCTTAATTCTTTGAAAGAAGCTTTTTTCTTCCTGCTTTTGTTCCAAGACGTCAATATTCTCCGCCGCACATATATCCGTTGAACCGATATATTTTCCGCCAAGGTACAATTTCACCTCGCCAAGCCTATCCCCTTTTTTAATAGGAGCGTATGCGAATTTGTCAATAACGACCTTTTGGACTAAATTCCTTTGTTCCAAACTGTCATATTCAAATTGCTCGCAGCAAAGCTTTAAGTTTTCAACATTTCCACCGACAACGGGTAGCGTTTCCGGAATTGACGGTTTAAAGACGTGCCTTTTAAGCCTCGAAAAGCCGTAATCAAGCATAAGCTTGTGGTCGTTCCAATCGTTCGGCGCATTGAGCGTCACGGCAACCAAGCCTGTTCCGTCTTTTTCGGCATAGGAAACAAGACAGCGGCCGCTCTTTTTCGTGAAGCCTGTCTTGATTCCGAACGCATATTTATAGCTCTCCAAAAGTCGGTTATGATTGTACAATGTACGCTTGTAAGGTGGGTTTCCGTAGCTTAAAGTCGCTTTTTTCGACGAGCAAACAGACCTGAAAACCGGGTCATTGACCGCATACCTGCCTAAAAGGGCCATATCGTAGGCGGTCGAATAATGGTTTTCATCGTCAAGACCAGACGGTGTGACAAAGCTCGTATTCTCCATGCCAATTTCTTTGGCTTTAATGTTCATTTTCTTTACGAAGTTTTCAACATTTCCACCGAGATAATATGCCGTAACGTTTGCAGCGTCGTTTCCCGACGGCAAAAGCATACCGTAAATCAGCTCGTACAAGGACACACTGTCACCCGGAAGAAGGCCCATTGAGGTTCCTTCAACCTGAATCATCTCTTTTGAAACGGTAATTTCGTCATGTAATTTGCCCGACTGAGCTGCGAGAAGTGAGGTCATGATCTTCGTTGTACTCGCCATCGAATGATGTTTATAGGCGTTTTTCTGAAATATAACCTCGCCTGTCTGCTGAGAAATCAGCACGGCACATTCTGCGGATACATCGGAACTCTCGAGCGCAGAAGCACTAACCGTCATTATACAAAAAACAGTCAAAAAAAGTATTATTTTTTTTAACACACCCATCACCTGCCATATAAAAGCTATATGCGCAGGTCGGGTCAAATATTAGTCCTCAACAAAAACAGACTCGTCCTTGTCGTCCTTCTTGTCGCCGTTGAACTTATTGACAATATCGCCGACCTTATTAACAACGTCGGGAACCATGCCGATAATTCTCTCTGCCGAGCTCTCCGAGCCCTCGCAGATATACTTAACGCTGACTTCGCCCTTATTGATAACAAGGAAAGCAACGGGAGAAATTGTTACTCCTGCTCCGCCGCCGCCGCCGAAAAGCTCCTTAGTGCTCTTTGACGGAAAATCCGAACCGCCCGAAGCGAAGCCGTAGGTAACCTTTGAAATCGGAATAACCTTGATTCCGTCGCCTGCGTCGATAGGATCACCGATAATTGTCTGGCAATCAACCATATCCTTGATCTTATCAATGGCTGTTGCAAGAATTCCTGATGCTGACTGATCTTTCATGTTTAGTCCGCCTTTCTGTTTGTATTATTGTTTGATGATTTATTATTTGAAATAACAACCTTTAAAAGCTGTTTCAATAAGCTGAAAACAAGTGCAATTCCTGCGTTTATCAACGCTCTCGGAATAAATGCTGTCTTTGTAACAAACTCAACAGTCGTTTTTTCACCGCAGTAATCGGCAAAAACATTGACCTTGTAGTCCTTGACCTTCATATTTGAACAGATGAATCCGAGCGAAGGATACAAAGCGGAGCAAACCTTACCGTACTTTATCGCAGTTGCAGCTGCATCATCTTCTGTGATATGAATATCAAGATGAAACTTTTTAATTATAACGGCACGCCTGATGAATTTGACCGAAAATCGCTTAAGTGCCGCCACGCAGTTGTTGAGAAGTTCAATAACTCCGGCCAAGCCCTGATTATTGTAAAAGGTTTTGAGGAAATTCTCTTTTTGGGGCTTCGGTTTTTCTTCTTTCTTCTCTTCGGGCTTCTCCTCTTTCTTTTCCTCTTTCGGCTTTTCTTCCTTTTTCTTCTTTTCCGGGAAAGGATAAAGATCGAATTTCAGGAAAAGCCACGAAACCTTACAACGAACTGCGTCGGTGTATTCAAGATCAAGAACGACAGGAATGCTCAAAACTATAACGAAAAATGCGATAATTCCGAGAATTATGTATAATGCTGTCATTCGATCACCTCCGTGGTTTATTCTTCGGCCACCTTGACCGGCTCGCCTGTGAGCATTTTATTTTCTATAATTTCGCCGTCATCAAGATTGATTTCCAGCTGACCGTTGATTTCCTCGCTCTTTGGCAAATCCTCATGCTCGGGAAGATCCGGCAGATCGTCAAGACTTGTAACGCAGAAGCATTTTAGAAACTCAGGCGTCGTGCCGTAAATAAGCGGTCTGCCCGGCAGTTCAAGTCTGCCTCTTTCCTCGATAAGTCCCTTTGCAATAAGTGTGCCTATAACACCCGAGCAGTCGACACCTCTGACCTGTTCAACAAATGACTTTGTAACAGGCTGGTTATAGGCAATTACAGCCAAAACCTCAAAAGCGGCCGCCGAAAGCGGTGTATTCTTTTTTATTTCAAGCACAGCCCTTACCTTGTCGGCGTATTCCTGACGGGTGCAAAGCTGATACATATCGTCCATTTTAACAAGTCTTATGCCGCTGTTGATTGACTTCAAAGCCTCATCAATGCCCTTAAGTGCTTCCTCGACAGGTTCTTTTTCACATTCAAGAGCCTGACAGATTCGCTCTATTTCAAGCGGTTCGCCTGCGGCAAAGAGAATTGCCTCAACAGCACCCTGCAATTCATTCATTATCATCTGTGTAGTCGTCCTCCACATCAAAGTTTATATCGGAATCTATCATCTCAACCTCGAGATCGTCATCAGTCTGTGTCAAAGTAATTTTTTTATCCTTGGCAAGAGAAAGTATCGCAAGGAAGGTCGCAACCATCTCCGAACGTGATTCCGCCTTTTCAAAGAAAGCTACAAAACGCTGCCTTTTCTTTCTGAAGAGGCTGCCCATAATATAGCTGACACGCTCTCTTATCGGAACGATCTTGTGTGCAACAATACCCGAAAAAGCCTCAATCGGCGGCGGAAGATTACGTTTTCCTCTGCCGACAGCGTTAATATACGCTTTTAAAAGCTCAATAGGCTGATGCAAACGTGTATATGTCATATCCGGAAGAAATTTCTCCGGCTTTCTCGAATACTGGTCGAAGCCGTCCGCCTGTGAGGCAAGCTTTTTTGCCATGATTTGACAATCCTGATATTCAAGAAGCTCGCCCTGAAGCTCTTTTTTCAGCTCATCGGCTTCCTCCTCATGAACAGGAAGAAGCGAAACTGTTTTTATATATATCAGTCTTGCCGCCATCTCGAGAAATTCGCTGGCAACCTCCATATCCTCCTCCTTCATTTGACGAACATAGTCAAGATACTGCTCGACAAGAAGAAGAATCGGGATATCGTTTATATCAATTTTATGCTTGCTTATCAAGTGCAGGAGCAGATCCAAAGGACCCTCAAACACATCAAGCTTATATGATATTGCTTCCATGCTTTCACCTTTTAAAAAATCGAATAGAACAGCTGATTAAATGCATTATAAATAAGATTTGAAAGATAAGACAACGGTGTTGTCAAAACACCCGTAAGAAGTAAAAGGAACATAGCTGCCATGATATATCTTTCATATTTCATGATGCCGAAATAAAATTTGTTCGGGAGAATCGCAAAAAGAATTCTTGAACCGTCAAGCGGCGGAATCGGAATTAAATTGAAAACTGCAAGGTTAATGTTGATTATAGCCGAATACTGGAAAAAGACATTCAAGGCAAAAATTGCCGTTGTCATCTCTCCGCCACGCTTAGATGCAGCTACAAGAATAATGTAACGAACCATAACCGAAAGGAAACCTATTATGAGATTTGAAAGCGGTCCTGCCAGCGCAATGAGTGCCATAGCAAGCTTTTTATTTTTCATCTTTGTATTGCGAACATTAACCGGCACGGGCTTCGCATAGCCGAATCCGACAAGCAGGATCATGATTGCGCCCCACGGGCTGATGTGAGCCATCGGGTTAAGAGTAAGTCGACCGCTGAGTCTCGCCGTCTGGTCGCCGAGCTTTGTCGCAACAAGTGCATGGGCATATTCATGTATTGGCATTACGCAGAAAACAACAAATGCACTGACACATACACCCATAAATATTGAGAGTGCATTGCCGCCTCTTATCAAATCAAGTAACATAGTAAACTATTCTCCAAAATTATATTAATGCAATTACGCCTCTCGGAAGTCCGCTCAAGTCGTTATATGCTTTAACTTCCGATGCTTGCTCCGAGAACAGTTCGGAAATATATTCCGTCTGATTCTCGGCACATTCAACGGCAATCGCTCCGCCGTTTTTGATTCGCTTAAGCCAATCAGATGCAATTACACGATAAAAATCGTAGCCGTCCTCACCGCCGTCAAGTGCCATTGTCGGTTCTTTTTTAACTTCGCTTTGTAACCCATCAATTTCACTTGAGCGTATATACGGCGGATTTGAAAGAATCAAATCGGGAGAAACCTCCGAAAGTAATTCTTTGTCAAAAATATCGCCTTTAACGGCTTTAACATTTTTTACATCGTTAATCTCAATGTTTTTCATCAAAAAATCAAAGGCACAGTCTGATTTTTCAACAGCATAAACCGTCGAACTCGGGCAAAGCTTTGCAACGCTTATCGCAATACAGCCGCTACCGGAGCAAAGGTCAAATACAATCGGATTTTCTCGTTTTTTCAGAAAATCAATCGCAAACTCAACAAGTATTTCCGTTTCCGGTCGAGGAATCAGCACTCCCTCGCCGACCTTGAAAGGCAAGCCCATGAATTCCCATTCTTCAAGAATATATTGAAGCGGTTCACCGCCCGAACGACGTTCAATCAAGCTAAAATACTTCCCAACGGTTTTCTCATCAAGCTCTTTTTGAAAATCAAGCCTTAAAGAGAAATAATCACAGCTTAAAGTATGCTCGGCCAAACAACGTGCGTCAAATTTCGCATCATCTATTCCGGCAGACTTTAATCTCTCTGTGCCTGACCTCAAAAGCTCACTGATCGTCATTGTTTTCATCATTGTCGCTTTCTTCCGAAGCTGGTTCAACCGGGTCGTTAATATTTTCCTTTTCCCATCCGAGAGAAATCTTCAAGGAAGCAATGCCTACCTCAATAATATCATCCGTAGGTTCTTTTGTCGTGATCCTTTGAAGCCACAGACCGGGTGCTGAAATAATTT
>CALBHM010000393.1 GCA_937892835.1 uncultured Ruminococcus sp.
CTGTATCGTAGTTCGTAAAGCGAACGAAGATACAGCTCCTTTTGCGTTTTATTGTAACACCGCATAAATTTCGTCATACACCTTAATTTTTTGAAAAGCCCTTGAGAAAATCGTCAACGTCGAAGTTTTCGCTTCCTTTTTCCGACGGTTTTGCCTTTGCCGGCTTCTTCGGCGGATTGTAGTGCGCCTTCGGCTTGCCGAAATCCTTGAGATAGCTGTCAATTTCGGCCTCAGAAAGCTCACCGTTGTGAGATTTCTCGGCTTTAACGGAGGATTCCTTTATAATTTCTTTAAATTGATTCGGACTGATTTCCGTATGCTTATCAAATACCTCGGATTTTAATTCGTCGGATTCGTTTTTTTCTGTAATTATTTCTTTTTTATTTTCAATAATCGGCTCTGCTTTTTTTGCAGATGTTTCTTTTTTCTCAGCCGCTTCTTTCTTCTCGGTTTCAATAATCTCAGTTTTGCTGCCGGAAGCTTTTTTGCAATAAATCGCAACAAGTGCAAAGGAAATCAGCTGAGCCGAAAGCATGTGAATCATAAACATCCATTTCGATTGGTGGGCGACAATGTGAAGACTGTTGGCAAGGAAAACATATAAGAAATTATCAACAATCGAGATATATGTTGCTCCGCTGACCTTGGCAAGCATACCCCACTTGAGTCCCGTGATGAACTCATGAATGAGATAGAAAACAATTACAAAGGCCGCAATGCTTATAATCTCCTTGCTGTAGTAGTTCATGACAAAATTACGTATAAGCTTCGGAATTATAAACGTTGTGTAAAGAAGAGCCTGGAAAGCATTGGCACTCTTAAAGACAGTCAGCTTTTCAAGCTTGTGAAGCAGAAAGCCTCGGAAAAACATCTCCTTAAAGCATGCGGCAAAAAGGGAGGTTAAAATATAAACTGTAATACAAAACGCAGGGGTAAGATAGCCTTCGGTCTGAACATAGCTGAGACTCGGGGGAGCAAAAGTAACATGAATGTTATCGGGATCGGTTGACTTGAAAATAAAAAACTCAACAGCGGACACAATGAGTATCGGAACGGCAGAAAAAACTGTTCCGAAAATCAAAGCAGATTTGATTTTTTCTTTTTTGCTGTTGATTCCAAAGCTTTTTAAATGCTCCTTTTTGAAAAGCACAGTCATAAAAAGCACTGTGAAGCAGAGAAAACGAGAATAAAAGTTATCGCCGAGAACCGTGAGATCGGATTTGAGAAAGAATACGTCCAAGCAGTAGATAACAAGCATTATCAGGTACATTGAAATCAGATCGGGTAACGCTTTACTTTTTGGATCACTCATCGGCTCACTCCTTTTACAAATTTAGTTTACTAATTATATCATATATTAAAAAACTAATCAATACAGCAATAAAAATTTGATTCCCACGCCGGAACATACGGATGATGAGCGAAATAAATTTTATAATCGGGTGATATTTCATGAATTTTCAGCGGCAGAGTGAACATGTCGCTGTTGCGATGATAGGCGCAGACATAAAGCTTGGGATGGTGCTCTTGAATTGTTCCTTTTGCTCCGGCAAGGGCTTTTTCCTCACTGCCTTCAATGTCCATTTTCAGCAGAGTAATTCTTTTGCCTTGCAGAATATTGTCAACGCTGTCTGCCTGAACTTCGATTTTTCCCGACGACGAAAGCTTGGAATTTCTTCCCTTTTTCTTTTCAAAGAAAAGGATTTCTTTTTTATCCCATGCTGCAATATTAAATGTTTCGATTTTTTCAAGGTGAGATGTTTTATCAATTAATTTTTTGTAATTTTTTTCGTCGGCTTCAACGGCATAAATTTTTTGATATTTGTTATCGGTTTCGTTAAGAAATTCTCTTATTGTGTCGCCGTCATATGCACCGAGATCCATTAAAGTCTCATCATCGTTCGGGCGAAGATAATCGGCGTAAACTTCTTCTTTTTTTCGTTCGCATTTAAAAAGGTATTCCGTCTTTCCGCTGACTTTAAAATTGAGAATATCGACGTAGCTTTGCCTTGATTTTTCATCGCTTAAAAGTGAATATGCTTCATCAAATTCTTCTTCGTGCTCTTCAATATATTCTCTTGAAAAAATTCCATCGCCGACAACGGGAACATCGGGAAAATAAAGGGTATGTTCCTGCGAAAGTTCTTTTACTCTTGCAAGCATTTTTTCGTCATGAACGGCGAACGCCATCACGATAACGAAATCGTCATATTTTTCCTGCACCTCGGAGTATTTAAGAACCCTTTTGCCGTGGAAGCTGTGACCTCTGACAAATTCATCGCTCGCAAAAATATCGGCAAAGTTAACGCCGATGCTTTGAAGCTTTTCGATAATCATGTCTGCTCCGTTTCCCATGCCGTAAATGACAATAGGAAGATCGGTTTCTTTCAATGAATCCCAGACGTTTTTTTCGTGAATTTTTTCAATCATTATTTCATCGCTTTCTATTGCTTAATTGCCTCGTTTTATGATATACTAAATTGAAAAAATAATCAAGGCTGTGATGAAATGAATTTTATTTTTGACGACATAAAAATTATTGCCGACGGCGAAAAAGAAAAATTTGCCGCCGAGCTTTTCAGTGAAGAAATTGAAATCAGAACAAATATAAAACCGCCCGTTCTCGACAAAAAAACAGGCGAATGTTTTGTCGAACTGAAAATTATTGATGAAAGCGAAAGCGAAGATTTTTCAATTCGGCACGACGAGAAAAAAATAACTGTCACGGCACATCGCTTGCGCAGCCTGATTTACGGCTATTCGGTTTTTCTCAGAAAGTGCAGGACGGTTGACGGCAAGCTTGTTCTGACGAAGGATATCAGCGGAGGTTATTCCCCATATATGCCGATAAGGGGTCATCAGCTCAGCTACACGGACATGAACAATACATACGAAACATGGGACGAAAAGCAATACGAAAGATATATCCGTGATCTGATGATGTTCGGAACAAATACAGTAGAGGCTTGCCTCGGCGACGATGAAAAGCATACGGATTTGATGAAATACAGCTTTGAAGAAATCACAAAAATCAAGTCGAAAATCTGCGAAAAGCTTGATATAAATTTCTCGATTTTCTGTGCATATGCAAAGAGACTTTCCGACGAAGAAAGCAGCGATTATTTATGCGGCTGCTGTAACGGAATTCCGAAGTTTAATTTTTATTTTCCGCCGGGAGGAGACCCGGGCGATTTGCAGGCGGAGGAATTTTTTGCTCGCTGCAAAAAAGTGAAAAAGGATTTGCAAAAGGAATTCCCCGATGTTCAGCTTTGGCCGTCGGCTCAGGCTCCTCATCAGTATGTCGATTGGGGTGAACGTTTCATAAATGAAATGGCAAGAATGCCCGAAGAAATTGATGGGCTTATTTACGGCCCGAACCATCCTTTCACTCTCGATGAAATGCGCCGCTCTATTGACACAAAATATCAGATAAGATACTATCCGGATATCTGTCATAATTTACGCTGTGAAATTCCCGTTCACTTTGACCGTGACGACTGGCACTATGCATATGCGTCGACGCTCAGCCGTGAAGCAATCAATCCGAGACCGAGCGAGTACAGATTGATTCACCGCCTGACTAAGCAGTACGTTTGCGGCAGTGTCTCCTATTCCGAGGGTGTCAATGACGACGTTAATAAATTTGTTTTCAGTGCTCTTGATTTTGAACCCGATGCCGACCTTCGTGAGATTCTCAGAGATTATGCCCGTGCGTTCTTCCCGAGTGTGGATTGCGAAAAAATTGTTGACATAATTTTCGGCATGGAACAGAGCTGGAATGGAGATCCGGCCGAAAATTCTTCGGTTGAAAATGTTTACAGAATGCTTATTGAAATGAAGTCCGATAAGCTGATGAAAAATTGGCGATATGTTCTTTTCCTTTTCAGAGCGAGCTGCGATAAAATTATTCGTGACAGAAGAATTTTTGAACTCAACTTAATTGATGATGCAAAGGTTCAGATAAGAAAAGGAAATATTGAGCTTGCTGAGAAAATTCTTTCGACGGATTTTGATGAGGAATATAAAAACTTGCGAGCCGAATTGTTTAATCTTGCCGAGAAGCTTTTTAATCTCATCGGCATGCAGCTCGATGTTGAGCATTTCGGCGGAATGAATGTTGAAAGAGGCTGTGTTCTTGATACGATCGACATGCCTGTGACCGACAGAAAATATCTTTTAAATCAAATTGCAAATCACCCGGACAAGGATTATCTTGTTGAAATCATTGACAGAAATAAGGTTGAAAAAGACGAGTATTATTTCTCGTTCGCCGAGCACGGCTTCGAGGTTTGCGGCAAGCAAAAGGGCGAATTCTATATGAATTTTCAGGGTGACGATAACGCTGACGCAAGGCTTCCGATGTGCATGACAAAGGTTTACGACCATTTCAATTTTGATTGTAAGGTTGCCGGACTTACGGGCGGAGATTATGAGCTGAGAGTGACGTATAAATCCCGTCCGAATGACAAAATCATTCATCATAAGGTTACGATAAACGGCAATGTTATTCATGACGGAGCACAGTTCGGAGGCAGACGTGATGAAGAATATGAAAAAATTTTTCTTGGCGACGGATACCGGAGTGTTGTTTACGATGTGCCGAAAAAATATTTGCAAAACGGCTGCGCCGAGCTTGAAATTACCGAGCCGCTCGACGGATTTATGATAAGCGAATTCCGCTTTACGAAAAAGAGGTGAGCCGATGCCGAAATACAGCGTGCTGTTGACGGTTTACAACAGCGAAAAATATCTTGACGAGTGTTTCAATTCAATTCTGTCTCAGACATTTGCTGATTTTGAGGTTGTTGTCGTCGACGATGAATCGACTGATTCAAGCGGAAAAATCTGCGATAAATATGCAAAAAAGGATAGCCGGGTTAAGGTGATTCATAAGGCGAATGAGGGCGTAAATATTGCCCGCAAAACCGCTTTTGAAAATTCAATGGGTGAGTATATTTTAACCGTCGATTGTGACGATATAATCGACCTTGATTTGATTGAAACAGTCGATGGAATTATTAAGAAATATTCCTGCGATATGGTTCTGTTTGACCTGTCGATTTTTGACAACAAAACGGGCGAAGTTACGATAAAAAAGATGACGGAAAAGAGCCAGCTTTACGACGAAAAAAATAAAAAAGAATTGTATCTTATTTTATTGAATCGCTGCATGAATTCGCTTTGCTCAAAGTGCTGCCGCAGAAATCTTTACGGCAAAGCATTTGACTATGAAAAATATCTGCCGATGTGCCACGGTGAGGATTGGTTCCAGTCTGCCGTGCAGGTTTACGGCATGAAAAAAGGCTACTATATTCAGCGGCCGATGTATCATTACCGAAACCTCGGCTCAAGCCTGTCGCACCGCTATGACCTCGAATCATTCAGGCTCAATTCGGATTCGATTTATGATGTGAAAAAGTTGATTGTCGAGGACGGATATTTTGATGCCGATGTTGAAGCGATGTGGAAAGCTTATGCAAGAAAGGTTGTCAACACGCTACTGCTCGGGATTTCAAATTCAAGCGTGAGCATAAAAGAAAAAATCGGCACGGTCAAATCCGTGACCGATACCGATATTTTTAAAATTGCGATTGAAAGTGACGCCGATTACGGCTCGTCAAAAATGACCGTTCTTAAATTCCGTTTGCTTAAGCACGGAATGTACAAATTGCTTTTTACTCTGATGAAAAGCAGAAAATCATGATTTCCGTAAGCTCTTATCAACATGGATAAGAACTGCGAGCGAGGCGACAAAGGTGATGATATCGGCTATTGCCATGAACCAAAGCAGTCCGTCAAGCCCGAACCAAATCGGGAGTAGAAGTACAAGGCCGACGCCGCAAACAATTTCTCTGAGCATTGAAAGCAGGGTAGACGTTCCTGCCTTGCCGAGGGATTGAAGAAAAATCGTAACACCCTTGTTGATGCATGAAAGAATCGTTGCGCAAAGAATTATGCGAATGGCTTTGATTGCAAACTGTGTGTAGTAAACGCTCTCGTTGCCTGCGCCGAAGATGCCGATAAGCTGCGTCGGGAAAAGCTCAAAAATAATTGTTGCAACAAGTCCTGCGGCGGCCTCTGCGAGCATGAGCAAACGCATTAGCTCACGCACCCTGTCCTTGCGGCCTGCGCCGAGGTTGAAGCCGACGATCGGGATGCAGCCGGCCGACATGCCGATTGCGATTGACATAATTATCTGGAAAAATTTAAGAACAATACCGATGACAGCTGTCGGTATTTGGGCGTACTCGTTTTGTCCGAAAATCAGATCGAGTGCGCCGTATTTTTTGCACATATTGAGCACCGCCGCCATTGAAAAGACGATAGAAATCTGAGCAAGAAAGCTTGATGCGCCGAGCGGAATTATTTTAAAGATAACAGATTTATCGGGAACAAAGCTTGCTTTGCAAAGCTTTACGCTTTTTAATTTAAAAAGATAAATTAGCGAGAGAACGGCAGAAAGAATCTGACCGATTACGGTTGCGACCGCAGCACCCATCATGCCCCAATGAAATTTGAAAATGAATATCGGGTCGAGAATGCAGTTGCTTATTGCGCCGACGAGCAGCGTAATCATGGCAAAACGAGGGTTGCCGTCCGAACGGATTATCGGATTAAGTGCCTGACCGAACATGTAAAACGGAACGCCGAGCGAAATCCAAAAGAAATATTCTTTTGAGAGCCTGAATGTTTCATCATTAACCGTGCCGCCGAAAGCGGTTATAATTTGGTCGGCGAAAATCAAGTAAATTGCCATGAGAACAATACTTGAACCGACGGTCAGCAGAACCGAATTGCCTATGCTTTTGTGCGCTTTTTCAAAGTCCTTTGCGCCGAGACGAATGCTGACGAATGCGCCGCAGCCGTCGCCGATCATTGTCGCTATTGCAAGGGCAATGACCGTCAGCGGAAAGACAACGGAGTTTGCTGCATTGCCGTAAGATCCGAGATAATCGGCGTTTGCAATAAAAATCTGATCGACAATGTTGTAGAGCGCACCGACGAGCAGCGAGATTATGCACGGCAAGGAAAATTTACGCATGAGCTTGCCGATTCGCTCCGTTTCCAAAAATGAATTGACCTTTGTTTCTTCCATAATGAGTCCTCCTGTCGCTTTACAACACAAACAAAAAGCACACGCCTAAGCGTGCGCCGTAAAGCCGGAGTTAAACGATACACGCCAAAGCTTGCACTTTGTGTCGTATCAGGACGGAGGTCCGTGTATCGTGTCTTCAAGCTGATATTTAGTAATTGACGATTGAATCGTGGTTAATTCAATCGACGGTTAATTATTATACATTGATTTTTTGATTTTGTCAAAGAAAATATAAAAGCAAAACAGAAAAAAGCTTGCATATTTTTAAATTATATGGTATATTATAGTCACCGAAAGGGAGTAGTCGGCGAAAACCGTTACAATCAGCGTCAATTCGGTCTAACGACCCGCTTTTGTATTAAACGACGAGACTTTTATTGCTAAGGCAGTAAAAGTCTCTTTTTTTATGCCGATTTCCCAATATTTTTTAAAAAAGGAGTTTTGTTTATGGATTTTTTCTCTTTTCTGTACCAAAATGCCGTAGATAATTTTGACTACAGAATGCTCATCATGTGGGCAATCGGTGGATTGCTGATTCTTCTTGCAATCAAAAAGAACATGGAGCCGACGCTGCTTTTGCCAATAGGCTTCGGCGTTATCCTTGTTAACCTTCCGCTCTCGGGAGTTGTTGACCGGGTGGTGAACGGTCTGCCGCAGGAGGGTGCGCTCAGTATTCTTTACAAGGCAGGAATTGCAAATGAGCTTTTCCCGCTGATACTTTTTATCGGTATAGGCGCAATGATTGATTTCGGCCCGATACTTGCAAATCCGAAGCTGATGATATTCGGTGCGGCGGCGCAGTTCGGAATATTTTTCACACTTTGCACCTCGTCAATGTTTTTCGATATTAAAGACGCAGCGGCGATTGCAACAATCGGAGCGGCAGACGGTCCGACGGCGATAGTAGTTGCGCAAATGCTGGATTCAAAATATCTCGGTGCAATAATGGTTGCGGCATATTCATATATGGCACTTGTTCCTATTATTCAGCCGCCTGTAATAAAACTGCTCACAACGGAAAAAGAACGAAAAATACGAATGAAATATAAGCCGAGTCAGGTCTCAAAGCTTACAAAAATACTGTTCCCGATCGTGATAACAATAATTGCCGGAATTGTTTCGCCGAATTCGGTTGCACTTGTCGGATTTCTTATGTTCGGAAATCTTATCCGTGAATGCGGTGTGCTTGATTCGCTGTCGGAAACAGCTCAAAGGGTGCTTGCCAATCTTGTTACGATTTTCCTTGGAATTACCATTGCGACACAGATGCAGTTTGACAAATTTCTTCGAAAGGAGACGCTGCTTATTCTCGGTCTCGGCTTCATAGCGTTTATATTCGATACGGCAGGCGGCGTTATTTTTGCAAAATTTTTGAATCTCTTCTTAAAAGAAAAAATCAATCCTATGATTGGTGCTGCCGGAATTTCAGCCTTTCCGATGTCGGGTCGTGTTGTTCACAAAATAGGCCTTAGCGAGGATCCTCAGAACTTTTTGCTTATGCAGTCAATGGGCGTTAATGTTTCGGGTCAGATTGCTTCGGTAATTGCCGGCGGTCTTATACTTAACTTTTTTGCATGATGAAGGGAGATTTATTTATGAATTTATTAGGCTTTAATCCGCATGCTTTTATAGAAACACTTCCGTATATGGGAAAAGGAATGCTTGGAATTTTTATTGTTATAGGAATTATAATAATTTGTGCAACAATTTTAAATAAGCTTACCGGAAAAAAGAAACCGAAAGACGACAAATAAAAACAGCCGCAAAGCAAACAACACAATTTGCTTTGCGGCTGAAATTTTGTTTATTCAATACTCATCGTTGCGTATGCGTTCAATGACATGTCGGCAGTGTTGCCGTTTATGAACTCATAATAGCCCTGTGCGCCGACCATTGCGCCGTTGTCGCCGCAATATTTAAGCTCGGGGGCGAAAAGCTCCCATCCGTTCTTTTTACAAAGGGCCTCCATATCTCTGCGGAGAACCGAGTTGGCCGAAACGCCGCCTGCAAGCACGATCTTTTTATAGCCGAGATCCTTTGCCGCTTTCTCCGTGTTTTCGGTCAGGCAGCGCACAACCGCCTTGATATACGATGCGCCGAGGTCGGGGACGTTTATCTCCTCGCCCTTTTGCTTTGCAATATTTATGGTGTTCAGTGCGGCGGTTTTCAGCCCCGAAAAGCTGAAATCATACGGTGCGCCGTCAACTCTCGGGTGAGGCATCTTGTATGCTGTCGGATCGCCGTCCTTTGCAACACGGTCAAGGTTAAGACCGCCGGGGTAGGGCAGACCCATTGCTCTTGCCGCTTTGTCCATCGCTTCTCCTGCCGCATCGTCATGCGTATAGCCGACAATTTTAAACTTTGTATAGTCTTTGACCTCGACAATGTGACTGTGTCCGCCCGAAACAACAAGGCAGAGAAATTCAGGCTCAAGCTCCTGGTGGGTGATGTAGTTTGCGGCAATGTGTGAGCGCAGGTGATGCACGGGAACAAGTGGGATTCCGCTTGCAAGCGACAGTCCTTTGGCGTAGTTCACGCCGACCAAAAGTGCGCCGATAAGCCCGGGCGCATATGTAACGGCGATTGCCGAAATGTCGTCAAGAGTACAGCCGGCATCGCTCAGAGCCTTGTTGATAACGCCGGAAACAGCTTCAACATGGCGGCGTGACGCAATCTCTGGCACAACTCCGCCGTAAATTATATGCTCCTGCACCTGCGAAGCTACAACGCTTGACAGCACCTTTCTGCCGTCCTCAACGACGGCGGCCGCAGTCTCGTCACACGAGGATTCGAGGGATAATATTTTCATTTGATATCACATTCTTTCAATGTCATGATGACCGCATCTTCGGCGGGATTTGTGTAGAAATTTTTGCGCTCGCCTGCCGCTTGGTAGCCGAGCTTTTTATATAGCAAAATCGCTTTTTCATTGCTTTTGCGAACCTCAAGCGTGATGAATTCACACTTTCTGTCGAAAGCATTTTTCTGCGCCGTTTTGAGAAGCTTTTCGCCGAGACCGAGCCGCCTGTAATCGGGGCGCACGGCAATATTGTCAATATATGCTTCTCCGTAAACCTCATGAACGCCGATGTAGCCGAGAACATTTTTACCCGACTGAGCGACGAGAAAATGAGCGTTTTCATTGTCAAGCTCCTCGGCGATTCCTTTCTCCGTCCACGGAGCGGAAAAGCAGAGCTTTTCAATCTCGGCAATGTCATGAACGTGCTCGGCCGACATAGGACGGATTTCGGCGGTCAGGGCATCAAGAAGCCTTGAAACAAAGCTCTCAATCTGATCTGCACAGGCGGAATAAATATCTTCGTTGCCGCCGTAAGGGTCGGAGATTTCAGGCTCGGGAACAATGACCTTGAATTTCGGTTTCAGCGTCATGATTGCCTGCTTATGTGCCTTCG
>CALBHM010000394.1 GCA_937892835.1 uncultured Ruminococcus sp.
TCGGCAATGTATTTTTTGATTCTCATGAGAATTCCTCCTGAATTTATTTTATAACAGAAGTATATCATTTCATTTTGGCTGTGTCAATCAATGTTTGACGGAAGTACAAATTCACAAAAAATTAACTTGTTTATATACATGTGTCGTGATATAATTATATAGAAACAAAGAGCGTTTCAAGGAGGTCAAATTATGGATATAGCAGATCTTGCGGCAAGTGCCGTGAAGAAGATTACAAAGGGCAAGGGAAAAAGACTTGCGAAGAAAGGTTATCCCGAGGATTTACCGAAGGTTCAGCCTGTAAAAATTTCCAATAAAAAGGACGATAAGTTTGACGTCGGCTTTGCAATGAAAGAGACGATGCCCGATGATTTTGATTCCAAGACCTATTACATAGCCGGACACAAGATGGCTCAAAAAATGACGGGCTTTCATGACCCTGTAACAATCAGCGCAATGTGGATCGGCTGCGGCGATGAAGGCGGCGTGATGATGGTTTGTGCCGATATTATCGGTCTTACCAATTTTGAAGTAAGCATAATTCGTGCGAGCCTTGAGGACTTTTCAAGCAAGGCAAAGTGCAAGGCGATCAATGTTTGCTGTTCGCATTCTCATGCAGGCTTTGATACAGTCGGATATTGGGGAAAGCTACCGAAGACCGGCAAGGTTGATACATATATGCAGAAGATTTTCAAGACCGTTAAGGAAGTATGTCTTGAGGCATATGATAACCGTAAGAAGGGCGATCTTTATGTCGGAACAACTCATGTTCCCGATGCGCAGTATGATAAGCGTCCTCCGGTAGTTCTTCATGATACATTGACAAGAATTCGATTTGTTCCCGATGACGGCAGTAAGGAAACATGGCTTCTCAACTATGCCGCCCATCCGAACACACTCGGCGGTTCAAATACACTTTGCAGTGCCGACTATCCGTATTTCCTCAGACAGACGATTTATAAGGAAAAGGATGTAAATGTTCTCTACGGTATAGGCGCAATCGGTGCCGTTGATCCCGGATTCCCGGATATTGAGGATAGATGGAAGCGAGTTGAGCTTCAGGGTGAGACCCTCGGAAAGGCTGCTCTTTCGATTGACAATGATGAGAAGATGAAACCTGAAATTACCGTTGTTCAGCAGCCGTTTTATTACTATGCGGATAACGCAGTGCTTGCTTTCCTTGCAATGCTTAAGGTTATGAGTTCAAAGCTTGTCCCGGCGAAGAAGGGCGATCTCGGTATTGCGCTTGTTTCTGAAATGACATACATGAAGATCGGTTCGCAGCAGATTCTCCTTATGCCCGGCGAGGTGTTCCCGGAGGTTGCTTACGGCGGATACGATTCGGCAGAGGATTCTGCAACCGGCAGAGGTCCCGAAATTGACCCGACTCCGCTCGCTGACATTGCGGGAGATAAGAATTTGCTTATCTTCGGCGTAACGAATGACATGACTGGTTATGTTGTTGCTCCGAACGATTTCATTCTCCATAAGACTCAGCCATATCTTTCAAGCGGCAGGGATCGTTTCGACAGAAACCACTATCATGAGACTAACTCAATGGGATATTCGGCGGCTCAGACGCTTACAGACGTGTTTGCCGATATTATGAAGAGAGTTAAATAAAAACCTTTACCTCCCCTTGTTTAAGCGAGGGGAGGCGTTTTTGAGAGAAAAGAGAAGAGAGAACAGTGAAAAGAAAATGTGGCTTTGCATGGCAAAGCGTTAAAAAAGACTTATTGCAGAGGGCTCAAGGTGCGATGCTCACATCGACCAAGGCCGGAAGAAGCTATATAGGTATTCCTGTAGTGAAAAGCCGACAAGCAACGATTAAAGTATAACCCAAAGAAGGAAACCCGATGAGCATTGCCACACCGCAGAGACAAGCGAATGTGCGGCGGCATTGGCAAAGGACACTGTTGAATTTTACAAGTCAATAGGCTACAGCGGCCTTGTGATTACTGATCACTATTCGTTCCTGACATTCGGAACGGACAGTTCATTTAAGAGGCAGATTGATGTTGATAAGTATCTCCGAGGATATCATAATGCCCTTGAAGCCGCCGGCGATGATTTTACGGTTTTGCTCGGAATGGAGATAAGGTATTTCGCAACGACGAATGACTATCTCGTTTACGGAATCGACGAAGATTTTATCAGGAAAAACGGAAACATGCTTTTTAAAGGCCCTCGCAGATTTTATGAGCTTGTAAAGGAGAGCGGTGCAATAATAGTTCAGGCGCATCCGTTCCGCCCGTATATTCATAGGGCAAATCCGAAGTATATTGACGGCTGTGAGATTTTTAACGGCAAGGATAAGGACAAAGACCTTAACCAAAAGGCGCAGGCATGGGCAAAAAAAGAGAACTTCAAAATCGTGACAGGCGGTGCGGATTACCACCGTGAAAGTCAGCGTGGAAATGTGTCGGGAATTATCACCGAAGAAAAGATAAATAACAATGACGATCTTGTCAGAATTCTGAAAAGCGGCAAATACAAAATTAATATGGGTTAAGAAACCGTCGGCGAGTATGTCGGCGGTTTTGCTTAATTGTAAATTTTTTACAAATTAAGCGAAATGTATTTATTTTTTAACGATAATATGATATTATCATTATATCAGCAAACAGTTTATAAATTGAAATGGGGAAAGCACGACTTGAACTATCAGAATAAAATAATAGCCGCATTGCTTACGGTTGTTATCACTCTTTCGTCAATGCCTTTTATGGCAAAGGCGGAGAAAAAGGCAGCCGGAGTTTATCAATGCGACTGGTTTGATGAGAGCCTTTATTACCCTTATGATTACGATGACGAATGGTTCTCGGACAGCTCATATGAATACAATCATAAGCTTGCCTTGCTCGCCTTGAATATCTCAATGGCAACGTTTAATTCTTTTAACAAGAGCGACAGGGACGAGCATATCAGAGCTATGCTCAAAAATTGTGGTTTTGAGACCAAGGCTTACGGGTATGTAACAGAGGGATATGACACTGCCGCAGTTGAGATGGCGAAGAAAACCGTTACGCTTTCAGGTGAAAAATGCACGATAGTTATTGCCGCAATAAGAAGCGGAAACTATGGTATGGAGTGGGGCGGAAATCTCAGAGTCGGCAACGGCGAAAATCATCTCGGATTTAATATCGGCAAGGAAATTATTCTTAATTATATTAATGATTATTTTAGGACGGAGAAGCCCGACGGCAGGGTTAAGCTGCTTATTCCCGGCTACAGCAGGGGCGGCTCAATAGCGAATCTCGTCGGCA
>CALBHM010000395.1 GCA_937892835.1 uncultured Ruminococcus sp.
TCAACTTACAGGAGGATCTTAATGATAAAATGTAAAGTAACCAAAAAAATTATGCAAGAACCCGGAACTATAATGGGTTTTTCAATAAGCCAGGCGGTAATGTTGATTGTAGGATGTATAGCCGCAATCGGAACATTGCTTCTGTTATGGCTAATTATTAAATTGAACATTGATATAATCATGTGGATCGTATTTTTGGAACTGGTTTTATTCATTGGACTCGGAGTAGTACGTATTCAAGGCTTGACAGTAATGCAATTTATTGCTTCAAATTCTACAAAAAAGCGCCCATATGACAGCAAAGGAGTGTTCAGCGATGTCGATAATTGATAATTTATTTAACGGTTCGGCTAAAAAGAATGTGCCATTTGGTTATGATAAACGAATTGTTATGCCAAAATCGGCACAGGACACAATACCATTCTATGAAGTGTACGATAACGGACTATTTCTTACCGGTGCAAACACATTTACATTGATATTCGCATTTTCAAATATAGACTATTCTCTGCTCCGTGACAAAGAGCAGGAAGAAACCTATCAGCGTTATCAACGTTTATTGAATGCGCTCCCGGTAGAGATCAACTTTCAGGAATTTATTATGAATTCCTCTGTTAATACCGCTAAGCTCAGAAGTATATTGATAAGCAACAACGAAGAAATCTCTCGTGATATACTGGATGATTACAACAAAAATCTCGAAACGTATATCACAAAATCGGAAGATGCAACAAGCGAAAAAATAACTCTTGTTGCAATGTCATATACACCTAACGAAACTGTTGATAATGTAAACATACTGTTTCGTTACTATCGGGAAATGCAAAATTTCTACGTGGCTATGGGTAGCGAAACACGACAGCTTATGCCTGAAGAAGTGTTTGCTGTCCTTTATGAATATTATCACCCATTCGGCAATACTGAATTTCTTTTGCCGAACGATATTTATGCTCGTGGCGGATCCATAAAGGATTATATTGCACCATCAATGTTTGCATTCCGCCCTAAAGAAGTAGAAATTGGTAGTTCGTACACAAGAATAATGTATATGGCTCGATACGACCGCACGTTAGACGACGAGTTTATAAGGGATATTCTTGATAACAATTGTAAAGTTGCCGTTTCAAAGCACATTCGGCATGTAGATAAATCCGAAGCCCAGGATAAGGTTAAAGACAACATATACGCTCATCAAGGTAAAATCCAGGCACGCCTGGAAAAGAATCATAAAAAAGGTCTTAATTTTGTGCCATACCATTGGATGGAGCGTGAGCGTGAGCTTGAGGACTTGCAGGAGCGACTTTCTGATACAAACTGCGAGCTTTTCAAGATAGGCGTATATATTTCACTGTCAGCGGCTACGAAAGAAGAGCTTGACGAGCTGACAGAAGCAATACGATCTAAAGGTAAAAAACATCAGGTAGTTATCGACTGCCTGGTTCGCCAGCAGGAAAAAGCACTTAATTCTGTATTGCCGTTTGGAATAAATCATTTTGATAACTCCAACGGAAACAGTGTTAACACTTATGTGTTATCCGACGCCGCAGGTATATTGATACCGTTTTCAGCACGATCTTATTTTTCTGACACCGGTCTTTGCTACGGTATGAACAAGCACACCAACGCTATTATTGTACTTGATCGAGCTGAAGAGATGAACGCTAACGGTTTCTATCTCGGTACATCGGGTTCGGGAAAATCGATGTATTGCAAATCCGAAATTATAGATACAATCATACGTTACCCTAAATCGGAAAAGATAATTATAGATCCTGACGGAGAATACTATCCTCTCATCAAGCGATTTGGCGGCGATACGCTGAAATTATCAGCGGATTCCGAAACAAAGATCAACATATTTGACACCGATATAAATATCAGTGAAAATGGCACATCTGCCGTTGCTATGAAATCCGAGCTGATTATGTCGATCATAGAAACGGCACGAGGGCTGCCGTTATCTGCCGCCGACAAATCTATTATCGACAGTTGTGTCAAAGAAGTTTATGCCGATTATGTACTTAATAACGGTAATCCGGAATTCACACCGACTTTTGTTGATTTTTACAATGCGCTTATAAACAAAAAACTACCTGAAGCAGATCAGATAGCACTGGACATCGAGCTTTATGTTAACGGCAGTTTCAATACTTTTTCGGGCAGAACAAACATTCATACGGATAACAGGCTGTTGTCCATTGATATATCCGATATGGGCGAACAGCTCCGTCCGGTAGGATTACAGGTTATACTCGAGTACATCTGGCAGCGTGTTCGTGACAACAGAAATAAGGGCATTCAAACTTGGGTGTGGGTCGATGAGTTCTCCGTTATGTTCAACGACGGTAACGGTAAAGAAACAGTTCGCTCTGCCGACTTTTTTCAGAAGGTATTTAAACGAATCAGAAAATACGGCGGTATCCCTACCGGCATAACACAGAACATAACGGAAGTCCTTGATTCGGGGCAGGCAAAGGTTATGCTTTCTAACTCTGAATTTGTAGTTCTTCTTCAGCAGAAGAAAACCGACCTTGATAAGCTCATAGAGTTATTTAACTTGTCGCCTTCGCAGTCGAGCTACTTGCAGACCGGTGAAAAAGGCACAGGGCTTATCGTAAGCGGCAGAAAGATAATACCGTTTGACAGACGCATTCCAAAGGATAGTGCAATATACAAGCTCTGTCAGACTGATTTTAGGAGAGAAATCTGCAATTAAAATACTCTACGCCTAAAATTAAATTAAACTCTGTTAAAAAGCTGTGTGAAAACAAGGATAATAGCTCAAACATAAAAAATTGTGCTACCTGTAGCACAATGAGTATAACAAATAAAATCTTGACTAATGCAGAACAATCAGAGGAAAACAGCAATCAGTTGACAGATTCAGCTTTGTTTGCAAAAACCTTTGCCGATTTTAAAAATGCTCATATACCGATATGTGCATTTTCCGTATATGACAGCGATTTTACTCATTGTTACGGAAACAGAATAAACGACAGAGCCGTACTTTTACGCTGTT
>CALBHM010000396.1 GCA_937892835.1 uncultured Ruminococcus sp.
CAAAAAGCAGGGTATTGTCAATAAAATTCCCTGCTTTTTTGTAAAATTTATGTCAATTTAGTTCTGCTTTCTCACAATCTTGTATTCGTCATACGGATCGTAGTACGGGCAATTATAGAATGATGCGCTGACGAATTTAATGTATTCGTCCTCGTCAAGCTCCATTTCGCAATAGTAGGTCTCGCTCTCCTCGTCATAAACGAAGTTGTTGCAGTCCTCACAGTTTGTTATCTTCATAAATTTTTTCCGTCCTTTATTTCCTGCCTTGAGCCTTAATAAGATTCCTGTAGAATCTGACTGCGCCTGGCAGACAGTTGTATTCGATACATTCGTTAAGTCCGTGCATACCCTTCATCTGATCCGGGCCGTAAATAACCGGAGCAAAACGAATACAATTCTTGCAAATCGGCTGATAGAACTGAGCGTCGGTCGCACCTGTCATAACATAGGGACTCGAAGCAAGACCCGGGAATGTTTCGGCAATAACGCTCTCAAAGAGCTTGAATGCCTCGCCGTTTATGTCAACGGGCGGAGTATAGTCATTTGAATGAACGACCTCTGTGTCAAGACCGTGCTTCTTAGCAAGCTTTTCTATAATTTCAAGGCTTTCCTTTTCACCTTGATGAGGTATGAATCTCATGTTTGCGCCAAGCGTCGCTTCCTGCGGAATGACGTTATAGGCATCCGAGCCGGACTGAGTTGTGAAAGCTATTGTCGTTCTGAGCATTGCACCGGCCTGTGCGCTGATCGCAGGCAGTGCGGCAATAATCAGAGGCTTGAATAGCCAAATATTACCGAGAAGAAGTCTCATGCCGAATGATGAAGCGTAAGGCGCAAGAGTTGTGAACATAGCCGCAACCTCGGGAAGAAGCTTCTTTTTAAAGGGTGAATGCTTTTCAACGTCATCAACAAACGAAGCAAGCCTTGCGATAGGCGTATTCTTCGTCGGTGCGCTTGCATGGCCGCCCGTGCTGTGAGCGGTAAACTTGACGTCCGCCTTACCTTTTTCAAAAACGCCGACCATTGCAAAATTACCGTTAACTCCGCCGATAGGATCTGTGATTATGCAGCCGCCCTCGTCGCAGACCAGGAAAAGCTCAATTCCACGCTGTTTCAGCTCGTTAACAATTTTGGGTGCGCCATCGCCTGCCCATTCCTCGGTGCATGAGGAAGCGAGATAAACGTCAACAGGCGGTGTGTAGCCCTCCTTGAGCAGCTCTTCAACCGCTTCAAAGAATGCCATAACGGAGCATTTAGTGTCTGCCGCTCCCCTGCCCCAGACCTTGCCGTCCGCTATGTCGCCGGAGAAAGGTTCATGTGACCATTCGCCCTCGGCCGGAACAACGTCCTGGTGACTCATGAGAAGGATCGGCTTTTCGGAGCTTTCGCCTTTCCAATAGAAAAGCAGGTTTCCGTCAATCTCGGTCTTTTCAAGCTTTTCGTGAACAAGCGGAAAGAGCTTTTCAAGCACCTTGTGAAAGCCGAGAAATTTTTCGACCTCATGAACATTGGCATGAGATGTTGTATCGTATTTAATCATTTCCGAGAGCTTTTCGGCAAGACGCAGCGAATCCTGTTCGTCCTCATTGGCCTTGTAATCGGATTTCTTCTTTGGCATTAAAAGTGTGCGTATAACGGCAACCAGCAATAACAGCACGATCACAGCCGGTATTATAAGCAAATACTTCATTCTTAAGCCTCCTTGCCCTTTTTATAAATGAAGTAGGAAATTCCTATGGCTATTGCGCCGGCAGGAATAATCATGAAGCTCGTCGAGCTTACAAGCGACGGAACAAGCATGAACAGCACACTCATCACAACGAGCGGAGCAACGGCAATGCTCATGTTCTTGCGATAATATTTGTAAGCCATTGCGCCGAAAAGCGCAGGAACAACATTATCGAACGCCGGCTGAAGCGTCGGACTTTGAAGCAAGGGCTGAAGCGGAGTAAGCGCAAGCACGCCTATCGCGAGCACAAGAATTGTAACAAGCGACGAGGTTGCGATAGAAAGAGTTGAAATAATCTCATTCTCCTTTGTACCGCTCTTTACGCCGACCATATCCCTCGCCGTAACTGCGCAAGGAATTTTCATGTTGATGAGGTTGCCTGTAATGAACGCAAGATATCCGCCGCCCGAGCCGAGCATCGGAGTATAAATAAGGAACTCGGCGACGCTCGAAACCGTCCATACAAGTCCGACGGAGAAGAAAGCCTTACCAACCGCCCCGATATCAGGGAAAGCGCCGAGATATTTGCCAATCAAAAACGGTGCGCCGACAAGCATAATAACGGTTATTGCGCTGACCAATCTGCCAATAAAATGAGTTGTTTTACTGTATTTTTCCCATACAGCATTGTTATTTTTATCCATCATCGCACCCCCTTATTTAACCAATATGCCGATAATAACGGCCGAAGCCATTCCGACAATCATACTGCCTGCGATTGAGAAATTATCGACCCAGGCAAGCTTTTTATTTTCTCCGAGGAAAACGAACAAGGCCATAACCAAAGCCGAAACGGCAGCAACTGCCAACGGAAGCCAATCGCCGGTGAAAGTGAATGTTCCGTTGCCCGAAACGAACGAGCCGATATAGCTGCCGATATATGCGCTGACGAGGCCGATGAACATAGCCGTCATAGCCCTGTCGCCAAAGCCTGCCTTTGAGCTTCCGCCGTCCGTGCCGAGCTTCTTTGAATATTTTTTATTGAAGAAAATCGAAAGTATCATGCCCCACATTATACATACGCTCATTAGCAATGCGATAGTGGCAAAGGATTTCGGCGTCATCTCCGCTGCGGAAAGCTTTGACATACCTACCTGCTCAGCCGCCGCCTGAGCGACCTGTGTTTCGTAATGCAAAGCACCGATAACCGAGAGACGAAGCCACGGCCACGGAATTCCGAGACTGCCCGAAAGAGCGATTACACCCAAAAGAATTCCGACACTCGGCAAAACAGAAAATGTTGCGCTTGAGACTATTACTCTCTTCATTTTCGTGGTGTCCATTCCGAGTGCAACGCCGGCTTTATAGGCACGCACAAGGAAAATCACGCATATTATCGCAACAAACGCTACAATTCCGCCGCAAATAAGATACATCGGCGTACTGTTGAGTTGTTCCAAAATAGGCGCTGATGAAACAGCTAATTTTTGCATAGAACTACCCCTTTCTGTTTAAACATTGCCCGAAAGCAACTTTACAATTAAATTATAATACATTTAATTTGTTATGTAAATAGTTTTGAAGATATGTAAAACATGTTAAATGTAAAAAACTTCTCCCATTATTTTGAGAGAAGCTTTTTGTAAAACTATTTTGAAATATAATCATATATTTTATCGCATGCATTTTTTTCCTTATCGAAGAAGAAATTTGCGTTCTTTTCTTTATAAGGACTTATCGGCTCGCCGGAGTTATCAATGATTTTCTGAATTGCGGAGCAAAGCTCACTTTCGTTCTGCGTGAACTCACCGAAGCCCTTTTCGAACGGGATATCAAGCTCCCC
>CALBHM010000397.1 GCA_937892835.1 uncultured Ruminococcus sp.
TGATCCCAATGGTGCTTTGGCTTATGATCAAGCAACATCAGCTGTCAGCGCTGTCGGTTCTGTTGAAGGTGCAAAGCTTGTATTTGTATATTCAAATGGACTTGAGACAGCAATACCGGTCGCATATTCATCACTTCTTGCCGGTTCAGGAACAAAATCCGATCCTTACAGAGTAGGAACGGCAGATGAGTTTGCAATTATGATGCAGAACGGTGAGCGTGACGATGTTTATTACATTGTTACAAATGATATTGATCTCAGCACGGTTAAATCAGCCGAGAATTTTGCAGGAATACTTGACGGTGCAAACCATGTTGTATATGATTTCAGCGGAGAGTCACTTTTTGCAAGTGTAAGTGGAACGATTAAGAATCTTGGCTTTGTTGGCTTTGACATTGATTCCAACTCTGCAATCTCAATCGGTGCCGTAGCAGGAGAGCTTAATGGAGCAACGATTGAAAATTGCGTTGTGATTGCCGATGTCAATGCAAAGGGCAAGGTTCAGGATGCCGGTATAATTGCCGGTCGTGCGGTAAACGGTACGGAAATTAAGGATTGCATTACTTCCGGCAGAGTAAGCGGCTCGTCACTTCTTGCGGCCGGCGGACTTGTCGGAGTAACTAACAACGCAAAAATCAGCGGATCGGTTTCAACCGGATATGTATCTTCCGGCAGATATTCCGGCGGACTTGTCGGTGAGGCTGATTATACAGCTTTAAGCAATTCTGTCTTTGCAAATATGGTTGATTCGACTGCCAAAAAGGCGGGCAATGTAGTCGGCAGATTTGGCATATCATCTTCGGCAGAGAATGTTTTCTTTGACAGTTGCACTGCAAAGAGCAGTCTTGCTGCGGCAGAGGGCGAATCGGATTCCATGAAGGGATCGACCACAAAGGCTTTGGCTGAGGCAGCAATTATCGGTTTTGTAACAACAGACTCCGGTTATGCAGTTCCGGCTTCACTAAAATCAAGTGAAAGTTCGGCAAAGTTTGCAACGGCCGTTGAGTTTGCTGCACTTGCTGTGAAGTATATGTCGGGTTCGAATATCGGAACGGCGATGAGCTACACAGATATTAAGATTCTTGCCGAGGTTAATTCAAACGCCTTGAGTGTTGATAAATCAAAGGGTCTTGTAATTACCCTTATGAAGAATAAAGATTATGCTTCAACGGATAATCTGATTGCAAGATATGCTTACCCAATGAGTGATGAGCTTACATCTGTAAGCTATTCAATCAACGATAAAACTGGCAAGTTGACAGATAAGCTTGTCGGAGTAATGCTCAAGACAAAGCTTAATGACAGTTCAAATTCATTTAGCTTCTTCACAACAATCGGATCGGAGAACAGAACCATAAACGGCATTAGCGTTACAGACGGCGGAATTTATGTTGATCTCAGCTTGCCGAACGGTTATGGTTACAGTGTCAAAGCGGTTGGATCCGACGGAAAGATGCTCAATGTTACCGATGAGATGAATGAAGGTAAATTTATTGCTACAGATAATTCAGATAATGTTGATATGGTTATCGAAATTAACGAGTCAAAACCCGAATGGGGTATCAGAGCTATCTGGAGTGTTATTGGTTAATAAGTAGAGGGTTGATGTTACAATGAAAAAAGAGTTTGCATTTATCAAAAACTTAATATTAGCTGTGGCATCGGCCCTGACTCTTATAGCGGTTTCTTTTGCTTGGTTTAGCAACTCGAGCGAAAACTTTGTCCCGTCAATTAAGGGTGAAGTTGTCAGCCCGACCTATGCAAGCGTTGCTTATTATGAGGCGGATAACAACGGAAATTACTCACGACTTACAGGAAATATAGAGCTAAAAAATTGGTCATCGGGTTCATTTAAAAAATACAAGATGATTTTAACGACGGCAACAGACGAAAAGCTTAAGCTGAGCATGTCGATAAACGATTTGCCTACGAATATGAATTCAGATTTAAAAAAGTCAGTTCAGGTAAAGTATAATGTTTATAAGGCGATAAAAACGATGAAAAACGGAGTAATGACATTTAATGATGGCACTCTGCTTTTTAGTTCGGATTATATGAGCCTTGCAGATCTCTCAAACGGAAAGATATTTGACGGAAGATCTCTCGCCGATAGTCAAACAGAAAAGAATGACGTATATCTTATTTATTATGAGATCGGCCTTTCGGCTGACAGTCCGTCATCAATAGAAGGCATTTCGTCATCACTCGGAACGTTGCAAATAAGCGTTCAGCCGGTATCATAATATATGAAAAAAGCAAGTAAGGTTTTTTCGAAAGTCATGGCAGTGCTTTCTGCCGTGATATTTATCTTAGGGTTTACAGTTTTCATTTCGGTGCTCAGTGCATCTGCGGGAAAAGCACCAAGTGTACTTGGGTTCAGCGTTTTTCAGGTGCAGACGGGAAGCATGGAGCCGGAAATCCCGGTTGGTGGAATTGTAATTGTTCACAAGACCAACCCCTCGTCATTGAAGGTCGGCGATATTATATCGTTCTATTCCAATGATACAAAAATAAGCGGAAAAATCAACACACACAGAATTATTGAAATTAAAGACAGTGACAGCGGTGAAAAAATATTTTACACAAAGGGCGATGCTAATGACTCTGCCGATACAGCGGCTGTTTTTGAGATGGACTTGATCGGTAAAGTTGTTGTTAACTTTGGGACGGTCGGCGGTTCGGTTTTGGGCGTGTTGAGAAATCCCAAGATTATATTTATTTTTATCGTGTTGCCGCTAATCTTAATTACATTAGGCGAAGCGGTTAATTTGGCTAAATTGATTGCCGAATACAAATTCTCGGATCAGAAGGATGAAGAAGATGAAAAATCTTCGCAAACAAAAGATTAATATGCTTCTGACCGCAATCGTGATTTGCATTTCGGTCGTGGCTGTCGGAGTCGTTTATACTCCGAAAATATTAAAGATGGATATGAAAGTTGTCGAAACCGGCAGCATGTCTCCTACAATCAAGCCTTATAGTTTGATATATATAAAGCCCTATGACAATTTTGAGGATTATAGGGTCGGGGATATAGTTACTTTTACGGATAACTATCAGCAAAAAAGTTTTACACACAGGATTGTCGAGGTTGATGAGCAAACGCAGAGCTTTGTCACTAAAGGTGACGCTAACGAGGAAAACGATCTCGGTAAGATTTCGGCCGAATATGCTCAAGGCAAGGTTGAAGTGACTATTCCATATTTGGGATATTTTGTGAAATTTCTGCGATACACTGCCGTTAAGGTTGTAATCGCAATAATATATGTCGCCTGGGCGGCGATTGAAATTGAGCTGTTTATGGCGGAAAGGAAGAAAGCAAATGACTAAAAGAATAATTGCTTTTGTTGCATCGTTGGCGGTTGTTATAGGCCTCATGAATTGCGGAACATCGTATGCATGGTTTGTCACAACGCTGGAGAAAAAGCAGAGCATTTCAGTTTCCGTTGTAAGCACAGCACAGACGGCAAAGCTTACAGACCTCGACAGCGGTGAAAAAAGAATAATTATGCCCGGGGATAACCTTGTAAATCTTGACGGACAGGGTGCGATGCTCAGAATTAACAACGGTTCTACAACCGATGTTCAAATCAGGCTTTCAATAGAATATACGAGCTATGCGTCGGGTAAAGCAGAGCAGAAGCTTTATTCCGGTAATGATGACGATATTGATGTCACTTTTGCCGCTGACAAGTGGTCAAAGAATACGAATGCAAGCGGAGTATGTTACTTCTATTATATGGGCAATAATTACAGCTCGGCCGAGGTTTATGACCTTAAGAGTGTTCCGGCTGTAAGCTCCGATGTTTCATATGTAGATGCTATTTCAAGCATAGCTTATAAGAATAATATATCAAAGGCATATTCAGGTCAGCCTGTAAATATAAAGGTAAGCTTTGAGGCTAAGCAGGCAGATAATGTTTCATGGAGCAGCATTGATTCATATCAGCTATCCGGAACTGCTGCATGAGAAACGGCATAGTTAGGCCGAAAATCGGCAATATATTGTTTAATATTCTTTCGATTGTTACATTGATTGCTGTTGTGTTTGTGCTTTTTAACATTGTCTCAGGCGCAAAGGGATATGCTGTAACAAGCGAAAGTATGGAAAAAACGCTTTCAAGAGGCGATATAGTTTTTTCAAAAAAAATCAGCTTTGAAGAATTGAAGGTTGGAGATATTGTAACCGTTGGATCCGAAGAGCTTGATGAATATTTTACCCATCGAATTGTCGGCATTGATAAGGATAACAGAACGATTGAAACGAAGGGCGACAACAACCCGGAGAAGGATCCAATGGCAACACCGGCGGACAGAATTGTCGGAAAGATGTGGTACAGCGTGCCGCTTCTCGGTTATATTACCATAGCTTTTGGAAGTGTTTCTCAGGCAAAAGGCTTGATAATTTTAGCAATCGTTGCGGTTGCATTGATTGCACTTAATATGATTTTAACCCGCACCAAAAAAAAGAAAAACGGAGGTGACAGCGATGAATAAAATAAAAAGAATAATGACACCTGTTATGGCGATTGTTCTTGTGCTTTGCGTCGGATATTTTTCGGGAATGTCAAAGACCTCCGCATGGTTCTACGACAGCGGTGTTATAGACAGCGGTGACAGCTTTGTTTTCGGAAATCTTTCCGTTAACACCAAGTTTGTAATAAACCACAGCGTTCTTTTTGAGGCAACAACAAAGCTTGCCGATGAGAACGAAAAGCTTTTCGATGAGGCAGTTAATTTTGATGATATCAATGTGGCCAATTCTGGAACTGTCCCGGCAAGGGTTTATATCAACATCGATGTCACAAATGGCGCAAAGGGCTATCGCTGGTTTGTATATACCGATGACATGCTCATTAATGGAAGCATAAAAGAAACAATTAAAGCTAATTTAAAGAATCTTACAAAAGCAGAGCTTGATAAATATAACAGTTCGAAGTATGTTCTTCTTGCTCCCGGCGAGTCGAAGGTTGTTAAAATTGCAAGCTGGGTAGAGTATGATGACGTAAGTGCGGAGCTTATGAAAGGCGAATCGCTTACCATTGCGACAAGAATTTATATGACCGCTACACAGAATACGGACGGTATAATTGGTTAAAGAAATCGAGGTGACGGATATGTCAAAAAAGATAAGCAAAAAGGCAATAGTTATCATTGTTGCGGTTATCGCAATAATTGCCGTAGTCGGCAGTTCTTTGGCGTGGTTCGTTACCCAAACCTCCAAATCTCAGAGCTTTATTCTTTCAGGAATCAAGGCTTCAGCGAATGTCTATTTTGCAAACGGCAAAAACAATGTTGACGCCGAAAAATTTAAGGATGAGAATGGACTTTATACTTTGAGCCTTAACAAGGACGATGAAAATTATATCGGAAAACTCAAGGTTATTATTAATCGCAGCGGAGCAACCTGCTGCCTTAGAGTTAAGACGGTGTTTGAATGGCAGCTTGCCGACGGTTCCGTTACTCAGTTCACGACAAATGTTCCTTATGTTTTTACCGACGATTGGTATGATAATCGCAGCACCGATTATTGTGTTTATTATATGGGCAGTGACCGCTCAGGTAAGGCAAGAATGGACACACTCTTCCTTATAAACAGCTTTGATGAAAGCAAGTTTGATCTTTCCGGCATTGAGGAAGGAGCAACGGTCAAAGCGTTGATTGAAATCGATGCAGTTCAGACAAACCGTTATCCGCAGCTTTGGAATATTGAAAAATTACCGTGGGAATAATGGAAGTTGATATCTATGCCAAATAAGAAAAATGTGCCTGTGGCAGGTAAAACTGTCGCAGGCAAAAACAATTATAGCAAGAAAAAAGAATCGCAGAGAAAAAAAGCTGAGGCAGAGAAAAACGCCCGACGGGTGCTCGAGGAAAAAGAAAAAAAGCAGAAGCAGCGTGAAAAGCGCAGCGAAGAGATTCGTAAGCAGCGTCAAAAAGCTTCGGCTAAAAAAACTAAAGTGGCCGAGAAGGCGACCAAAAGAGAAAAGAAAAAGGTTTTGCGTAAACGCCGAAAGGATCGATTTGTAAAAAAGTTCCGATATTATACGAGCAAAAAGTTTCTTGCTTCGCTGAATTATTTCCGTATTTTTACTTGCATCGTTTTACCGATTGCTATGATTGTTACAGCGAGCGTGTTCATATCCCGATCTGTTTGTGTAAATGTTCCCTCAGAGATAAGGGCGACGGAATTTAACGGAAGAGTGGAGAGCGAAACAGTTGCCGAAGACAGTGTTTTTAATGCACAGCAACAGCAGGTTTTTACTGAAGCTCTTAACGCAAGAGGAAGCAAAAAATTCAGCTTCTATTTTAATTCGGTTGTTAATGTCAAAGACGATTTTTCAACAGATGACCTTTGCTTCGGTAATCCCAAAACAAATGACTGCGTGCTTATTGCAACAGTGTATGATAAGGATGACACGGTTCTTTATCGCTCGCTTGGCCTTGAGCCGGGTAGGGAGATAAACCATGTTAAGCTGTTTGATGAGATGAGCTACGGAATACACGATGTCAAGGTTGCTGTTAATGCCTATGACCAAAAGACAAACAAAAAAATCGGTACTAAATATGCTAAAATAAAAATTGCGGTCGGTGTGGAATACAATGGCGAAAAATAAATCAAAAAAATCAATATTGATTGTTGTTATTGCCGTGATAGCGGTTGTGTTGTGCATTGTTGCTTTGACCGGCAGTGCGCCTCGCATAAGGCTTGCCCTTACAGGCAGCGGAAAGGTCAGCGACGGAGTTCTGACCGGAGTTGACGTTGATGCGCATATAACAAGTGTTCCGGAGGGCGAGATACGCTATTTGATAAACAAACGCATTATGTTTAAAAACAGCTATTCGCTCGGCAGCGTGATGCTTGAGAATCCCGAGAGCTGTCAGTATGATATCAGATTTGTTATTTATAAGGATGACGGTGAGATGATATACACTTCGCCGATGATCAAACCCGGTCAGTGCCTTGAGAAAGACAAGCTTTCGACTGTAGTTAAGGCGGGCGAATATAATTGTTCATACTCTGCGCAGGCATATCAAAATGGCGAACTGAAAGGTGAAGTTACCGGTGTTGTGACGGTAATGGTCGGATAAAATGAATATTCTCAAGACTGTCGTATTCCGGCAGTCGTACTTTATATAAAAACACCTCGGAGATTTGAATGAAACATCTCCGAGGTGTTGCTATTTTGATTTAGGTTTATCTGTTATTAATCTTATAGATTGCGTAAGCAAGGAACTGACCGTTAACGAAGTCACAGCCGTTTGTGATGATGAAATCTTTATAGGCCTGAACGTAAATACCCTCTGACATTGTGCCGGGATTTGACTTTTTCGTCGGGTGAGTGAAGCTTGTGGTTCTGGGGGCAGCTGAACTGGAAACATGAACCATTGTTGCAGTTGTGCCGTCATAGTCAGAAATGTTAAGGTCAGGGTTGTAGCACTCCATGTGATATGCCCAATGAGAATGACCGTTGAAGAATACAACGTTATGATATTTCTCAAGAAGCTTTCTGAAACGTCTCTCGTCCTTGTTTCCCTTGAAGTAAGGAATGGTGTAGAAGAGGCCCCAATCGTTGTATATGTTACCCTCGCCGAGGAACGGGTTGCCTTTAGGAGCATTGAGGAAGGTGTGGAAATAAAGGTAAACTCTCTTATCCTTGTATTTCTCAAGCATTGCCTCAAGCCAATCCTGCTGTTCGTCGGTTACGATCTGAATAAACGGAACATAAGCGTCTTTAACCTGGCTGAAGAAAATGAATACGTCGCCGTTAGTTTCTTCGCCCGAATAAACGAAATCATATCCGTTATCGGCTACATCAAGAACGCCGGCCGGCTTGTTGTCGGAAAATACGCCGACATTAACGTTTGCTTTCCATGAATCGTAGTTGAATTTATCTCTGCAGTCATGGTTACCCTTACAGGCGAAGATGTTGAAGTCGTGCTGATCATTGTACTTGTGGAAAGATTCATACGAGGAGGTCTCGCCCTCATATGAAAGGTCACCGGAAACGCCTACGATTGAAACGCCCATATCGTCGAGGAAGTTAAGTGCCTGGGGGTAGGAAGTGTCTGACCAGTCGTTGCCTTCGTCGTCAAAGTATCTTCCAAAGTGGACATCACTGAGTGAGCCGAAGCTGTAGGTCATATCGCCGTAATCGGGAATGTTTTCCTCAGGGATTTTGTCCGTATCAAGGAGCTTGTCCTGATAATAGAGAAGTATTGTTTCTGCACCGTCGGGAATTGCAAGGAAAGAATTTGTCTCGTGCTCGCCTTTACCCTTCTTTACGTCAACCTGAGCGAACCAGCTGTAAGGAACAGTTTTGCCGCTCGGGGAGCTTGTGGTAAGCTTGTTGCCCTGTGCATCGCCCCAGTAAAGCTCGTAGGTTGCATCAAAGTTTGCCGTAACCATTGCCGTACCCTCGGCAGAACCGGCCTCTTCTCTTGCGAAAACAAAGTTTGCATTTGCCTTAACTCCGTCCGACGGGATCGGAACGGGAGCAATGATTCCGGCAGAGATGAGAGCCGAAAGAATGAGTGCAATAAGTTTTTGCATGAAATTGACTATCATATTTTTCCTCCGAATTTAAAAAATTTGTGTATCCGCTGATACCGAAAATATTATACCATTTTTATGTAACGGAAATCAATACCTTCTTGACATTTGTGTTATAATTGTATACAGAAAAAAAGAACGGAGGTATCATTATGAAAGATTTTTATGAGATTGTTAAAACTCGCAGAAGTGTTAGAGGCTATAAGAGTGATGATGTTCCCGCCGATAAGCTTACAAGAATTCTTGAGGCCGGCACATATGCACCGACAGGCCGTGGAAAGCAGTCGCCGCAGATTATAGCAATAAAGGATAAGAGAACAAGAGATAAAATTTCCGCACTCAATGCCGCAATCATGGGTACGGACAGTGATCCGTATTACGGTGCACCTGTGATCGTTCTTGTGCTTGCAGACGGAAACGCCAATACATTTGTTGAGGACGGAAGCTGCGTGCTTGAAAATCTCATGCTCGCTGCCGAGGCCGAGGGTCTTGGATCTGTTTGGGTTCACCGTGAACGTGAAATCTTTGATAGCGAAGAGGGTAAAGCTTTGCTTCGTGAATGGGGTTTGCCGGAAACACTTCGGGGCGTAGGTTCGATTGCTCTTGGATATTCCGCTGCCGAGCCGAGAGAAGCCGCACCGAGAAAAGCGGATTATATAAAGATTGTTTAAGATGAAATGATTACAAATTGTAACTTTTTGTAACTTTTTCAAATTTGTTAAATATGTCAAATAAAAAGGCGAACTAAAATATTATTTTACAGCATTATATACAAT
>CALBHM010000398.1 GCA_937892835.1 uncultured Ruminococcus sp.
GTTTATCAAAATTGATAAGTTTATCGAAAATTTCATTAACCACATCGGCTCTTACAGAAAGATTTTTGACTTTCGGGGCAATTACAAACCAATCGAAGATAACATCAAATGAATCGATGCCTTCCAGCTCATCACTGCTCAGCAGTTCAAATGCCGATAAAACACGGTCAAAACTCAAATTTAATGTATAACAAATGCCCCCGACTTCTATACTGCGGGGGCAAGGCTGCGCTAATGAATATGTACTCATTAACGGTACTTGTGTAATGCTCTGATCTGAGCCTTACGATTACGAAGCGTTTCATTTATTTTCGGCACAATAACAGCATTGATAAACGGTACTACCTGTATACCCATTTCAATGTAATTGTCCTCAAAAAATTCAAGCAACTTTTTTGTGCCATCTTCGCCGAATATCAGCTCGAAAATTGCAATTACCGCATTTCCATACGCTTCATAAGCGCATTCAAGATCTGTTTCAATGCCGTTTTTTCTTATTTCCTTAAGGCGTCTTTCCGCATCTATGACTTCCGTCTGCTTTTTTCGGAAAGCCGTGCAGACAGCGTCTGCGTCTATGTCTATATCAATGCTGTCGATGACGTTTCCGTTTTTGTCAGACAGCTCAAGAGTTTCCGTAATTTTCTGTGTTCGTGTAATTTTATATGCCATATTAATCCTCCTGATAAAAACCAGCAGTGTGCCGTTTGGCACACTGACTGTTTTTTGATGTAATATCAGACACCCGAAACGGTGGCTGTTGTTATTGTGGGTTTGCCGTTAAAAGCGATTGTGCAGCTTATAGTGTTGGGAGCCGTAGACTCACCGCCGCCTATGCCGGCAGCTGTAACCGTGACGGGACAGGTAAGAACCTTGCCGTTACGGGTTATCTTAATGTCAGTTACTCTCTTTGAGCCGATTTCGTACTGAATCTCGTCAAGAAAAGTACAAACAGGATCATCTTTGATGAAGTCGCCTGCAAGCACTACTGTAGGAGCTGCACCGACAACCGCAGAGCTTGCAAATCCGCCGTCTGCAAGATAGGTAGCACTGTATACAACCTCGTTTATTGCGGTCGTTACCGATTTAAATGCCTTGCGCATATCCGAATATGTAGCCGATTCTCCTGTAGGAGTAGTATTGATCTCTACCTTTATTTCACTGTTCAGCTCGGCTTTGCCGACAGTAGGTATTACCTGTTCATTTGCCATATTAGTACCTCCTAAAATGCTATCCTGACATCAACAATCATGGAATATATCCAGTAATCCCCAACTTTTCCCACAGGTGCCGCATCAGTAGATACGGTTGCACTCATCAGCTGAACGTATTTGTCCTGTGGCAGTTCGTTTGTTATGGATATAAGATTGCCGATATTGAAAAGCTGTTCCATTGCTACACCCTGTATCTTGTTTTTCGATAAAAGAAGAAGCGGCAAGGTTCTGTCCTGCCGCTGCCTGTCAAGTGTAGCACCGTTATCCTTTGCCGCCTGCACTTCGGCGGAAATACCTCCGCCGACAGGCAAGCCCGTTGTTTCGATTGTACATCCGAGCTTATCTTCTATAAAATTAAGAATAAGCTCGATTGCTTTTTTCTGAGGTGACATTATTTATCACTTCCTGTTAAAAGTTTCTGCAGTTGTCTTCGCCACTGTTCCCCTTTTACCGATTCCGCCTTATGCGCCCACATTTTGCAGGCGTTAGGATTTTTGTCGTGAGAGTAAACTAAGGGTTTGCCATTTTGGGAAACGCCATAATATTGATAAGAAGCATAGGGCGTCTCCCATCGTAAATGAAGCGAATTATCTATCACTTCGGAATGAATCAAACTGCTGTTAATCAGAATGCTTTGGTCTTTCGGAGCGTAGTAATTGCAGTCTTTCAGCACTTGAGTTTTCATAAGTTCCAAAGCATCATGAGCTTTTTCTGTGAACTTAGCTTTCACAGCCGCACTGTTAATGTTTATTTTCACATTCATAATGATAACCCTATCTCATAGTGATGCGGAGCATTTGTGTCATACCGCTTTATGTTTGCAATTCTGTATTCCGTTTTTTCAAAAATCACCTTTGCGCCCGGCACAAAGGTGAAATTCGGAGGAGAAGAATTACGACAGTCGTAATACATGACTGCATCAACCTTTACCTGATTGTTCTGCTTATCGCTTGTATAACTCTCGTTCGGTTCTATGCGGATATATTTCAATGTTTCTGTAGACGTTTCGGAGATTTCGCCCCATCTGTCGGTCTTTTCGGCAACAACAGCGGCAGTGTGTATCAACAGACTGCGTGGTATAGGTTTCATCATAACGCATCAAGACCTTTATACATAAGCCCGGTGAGCGAAAGCAAAACGTATGACACATTGCATAGCGGCAGTTTTCCATCCGATACGCTGCTGTTGCCTGCCGAATAGCTGAAACTGCCGAGTGAAATGTTGCTGAAGCTGCCGTCATGCACGAATGAAAGACCGCCGTTTGCCAATATATAATCAACCTGCCAACAGATAGCGTCTTTAACAGCAGTCTGAACCTTTTCATCCAGACTGTCGAACCGAGCTATTCTGCCGCAGGTTTCGTTATATATAATAATGTATGCAACCTCAAGAAGCTTAGACAGCTCCTTTTCGTCACCGTTAAACTCGCCGCAGAAAACGTCTTTGTAGTAGTCAGGTGTAACTATCTGCTGCATCGGATACCTCCGTCGGCTTCTTTGACTGCTTAGACTGCTTTTTGCTTTCAGAAGTTGTTTTCTGCTCCTGCTGAACTGTGTTATTCGATATATCTTCGGCTGTAAATCCTACTCTTGTCATGGAAACCTCCTTATGTCAGTGCCGTTGTATCACGGTTGAGGTAGATACCCTTTACCTTATTTTCATATGTTTGAGCAATACTGTAAGCACGGTAGAAGAACATATAACCGTCATCGGTCTGGTTCTCTTCGGGCGAAACTACCTTGTTGACCGTGTGCTTGCCGAACTGGATAACGGCATCACGGTTGATGATCATAAAGTTGATTTTATATCCGCCTGTTGCTCCTGCGTAACCGCCTGTGGTTTCGTTGCTTGAGGTGCCGTCCTTCATGTCAATCGCCGTGTAAAATCTCGTCTGCGGAACGGTTATGATCTTTTCAAAACGATCGAGAATAGCCTTACTCTTTGTGGTATCAACGTTTTTGGCGAGCGTAAGAAGTGTGGGAGTGATATACAGTATCTTGCCGTCAACGTTTACTTCCGCCTCGTCCTGCGCATTGACAGCGGTCTGGAGAGCCGTCAGGACAGCTGTACCGGCAGTGGGAGTAGCTTCTGCAGCAGACAGAATGCCTGTTGCGCTTGCGTATTTTGCAAAACGGAAAGCGTCCATTTCAGGGACTACCTTCGTTCTGATGAACTCGCTTGCGAGCTTGCCGAACGCAATACCTGCGGTTTCTTCGTTATCCATTGCGTCAACGGAGAACTTACGACCTCTGTCATAGTTGCAGGACTTTGTTTCATAGGTAATTGTAACATCACCCTTGACATAGCCGCTTGAACGTGAGTAATCAGCAAGACCGTCCATGCTCATCTTAGGGACAAGAAACTCTCCTGCCTTTGCGCCCATTCTCACAGTGTCCGCATCAGCATCAAGTATTGATGTGGCGGAAGCCTGCTGATAGACTGTATCGAGCTTGTCGATATACGCCTTGAATTTTGTAATTGAATTAGCCATAGTGATTTTCCTTTCCGGGCTTACTTAATGCCCATTATCTTGTTGATTTTTGCTTCATCAGCTGTTTTCTGTTCATCGTTTACTGTTGCAACAGCTGATGTAACTATTGCCTTGGGAGGTTTTTCGCCCTTGAAGTTGGGATACTTTTCAATTACGCTGTCAATAGCCTTGTCAAGCGTAACATCTCCGGCGACCTTTGACTTTGCGAGCGCAAGCACATCATCAATGCAATCTGCCGCAACGCCGACAGAAAGTGCGTGAACTTTGCCCTTAAGCTCGGCTATCTCCTGCTTGCTGTTTTCCTCCTGAGAGTTTTCGCTTTCACCGGTGGCTTCCGCCCCGCCTGATTTTCCACCGTCAGTCTTTTCTGTTTCTGAATTTCCGGAAGGCTCGGATTTC
>CALBHM010000399.1 GCA_937892835.1 uncultured Ruminococcus sp.
GGGAATTATAATGCAAAAAATAAAGCCATGCAAATTTGAAATCTGCATGGCTGTCAGTTTTTTATGAAGTTTTATTTCAGATATTTTTCAATAAAGAATCTCGGACGCTGCTTACTTTCAAGATAGATTTTACCGATATATTCACCGACAATGCCTATGGCCATGAGTTGAAGCGAACCGAAGAACCAGATCGAAAGAACAGTTGATGTCCAACCGGGAACGGTTTTGCTGACAAAGTAGCTTATCAAAGCATAGAGTGCAAATATGATACTGAGCAGGAAGGTTACCGCACCGAGAGCGGTGATAAAACGAATCGGCTTAACAGAAAATGAAGTTATTCCGTCAAAAGCAAATGTGAGCATCTTTTTAAGCGGATATTTTGATTCTCCGGCAAGTCTCGGCGCACGGTCATAAGTCACTGTTGAAGATTTAAAGCCGACGAGCGGAACCATGCCTCTGAGGAAAAGGTTCACTTCTTTGAATTCAAGCAAGGCTTTAACGGCTCTCGAGCTCATGAGGCGGAAATCGGCATGATTATATATTGTTTCAACGCCCATCATTGACATGAATTTGTAGAATCCCTGAGCGGTGGTACGCTTAAAAAATGTGTCGGTCTCTCGTGAATCACGCACGCCGTAAACAATGTCGCTGCCGCTGTTGAAATCGTCGACCATTTTGTCAATAGCGTTAACGTCGTCCTGAGCGTCGGCATCTATCGTAACAATCATGTCGCAGTCGTCAACGATGGTTGACATACCGCCGAGAAGGGCGTTTTGATGTCCTCTGTTTCTCGAAAGCTTAACGCCGACAAATTTCGGGTCAAGCTCATGCAGGCTTTCGATTATTTCCCAAGTTTTATCCTTTGAACCGTCGTCAACGAAAGCGACTCGGCTGTTTTCGCTTATTTTTCCGGCATCGATCAGTGAATTGAGCTTGTCGAGAAAAATCTTTGAAGTTAAAGGCAGAACCTCTTCTTCGTTGTAGCACGGTGCAAGGATATAAAGTGTTTTGGATTCCATAATCAATTCTCCTTGGTTTGAAAAAGATAATATGTTAGAATTGTTTTTTTATTTGTCAATGTTGATTCCGCAATGCTGTATTCCTGAGAGAAAACAAGCGTATAATCGGTCTTTAATGCGATATTCTTATTGTAAATATCGGAAAGCTCTATACCGGGTTTGGCTGAAACGACAACGTAATCGGCCATGCCCTCGGCAATGTATCTGTTTTGCTCGTCAATATTTTCGGGATATTTGTCATATAAAAGATTCTGCTGTTCAAAGTGCTTGAATTGAGGAATCTGCTTCGCCGCAAGATAAATTCCCGAATCCAAAGAGCCGTAATTGAGAATTCTGCCGTTCGGATTATGTGCACCTATATATTCGGCGGCTTTAGACTGCACCGTTTCTTCACCCTTTCTCGGAGCAAATTTTGAGGAAAGGTTGAAATAATTCGATACGACTATTGTCGACGGAATAATCGCAACGCAAAGAATCAATGCGATTATTCCCGATTTGCTTTTTGTGATTTTATCAAGCAGATATGCCGCAGCAATAAAGGTGAAGACCGTGAATGCGGACATTGGGATGAAATAGTAATTGTAGTATCTTATTCCGAAGTAGATTATATACAGCCCGAGACAGCAAACAAACGGAACAGAAATGCGAGAAAAAAATCTTTTTTCCGTGAAGATTTTCGTTGCGGCAAATAGGATTATTCCGAGAAAACCGAGAATAAATAAAACCGGTGAAATCACGAGATTTTCGCCCAAAGAATGCAAGGGTTCGAGGATTCTTGAAACGAATCCGAGACTTTCGGCTTTCGGATATGCTGTTGCGTTGAGAACAAAATAAGTGTTGATAAAATCATAAAGTGCACCCTTGACGGCGAAATAAATCATCCACGGCGCAACGGCAATCGCCATGCCGCAGAGGAAAATTATTGCATTGACAAGAGCTTTCGTGAATTTTTTCTTCGCTATCCAAGTGTAAAGCGAGATGTATGCCGCCCAGGCGAACCAAAACCCGATTACGGTGAATTTAATCATTGCAACACAGCCGGCAAAAAATCCGACAAGCAGAAAAACAGGCTTGCCGAGTTCTTCCTGCTCGGTGTTTTTGAAAAAGCGGCAGAAAAAATAAATGCTTAGCATCAAAAGGGGAAGGCAAAATTCCTCTGCACTGTCGCCGTAGTAATAGCCGCCGGAATTGACGGTAACAAAGCAGGTGAGCACGGCGGAAATCACCGACCATACCGTCCCGACATAAAGGGAAGCGATTTTATACGCCGCAAATGCAGTTGCCGAGAGGAAAAGCGACTGAATGATATAAACTCCAAAAAAAGATGAGTCGGATATCAGACAGGCGACGGCATGAATAAGGTAGAGCAACGGCCCTTTCTGCTCAAAAATGTCCTTGTAAATCGTCAGACCATTTGCCATTGACCGTCCCATCGTAAGGAATGCATTTGCATCGTTCCAAGGGTTGGTGGCATATCGGGGCGAAGATGCGGTGCAGATGTAAAGAATACCGAAGGAAAAAGCGAGAAGCAGCAAAAAAATTGAGCCGTTTAAAAGACCTTTCTTGTTTGACATCGCACTTTGTTTTTTCAATATTCGTCACCACCGTTCACGCTTGTTTAAATTATACCATTGTATCAAGCTTAAAGTCAATATGTATTAAACACAACCCTAAAAAATGTTGCAAAAGATTTTACGTCAAAAAGCTTGAAATAACATCGCTTTTATTATATAATTATACAGTTAATAAGTTAAAAAGAGAGGTC
>CALBHM010000400.1 GCA_937892835.1 uncultured Ruminococcus sp.
AGCTCTGTCAATATATGCTTCTTTCCATGCCGGATCGTTTGCGAGCAGACTCCAACGATCAAAGAAAAAGCCGTCAATCGAGGTCGAGAAGCCGTGAGCCTCAAGGTCTGACTCGTCAATTACAAGGAAGCCGAGCTGATCGCACATCTCCAAAAATCTCGGGTCATTCGGATAGTGTGAGGTACGGACAGCATTGACATTGTGACGTTTGAAAATGTAGAGGTCTTCAAGAACATGCTCAATCGGCGTAGCGTGGCCGTAAAGCGGATGAGAATTATGACGGTTAACGCCCTTGATTTTAATCTTCTGTCCGTTGAGATAAAGAACAGACTTTGAGATAACAAGATCCTTGATACCGACCTTAACAAGTACAACCTCGTCGGAAACATCGAGGAAAAGGTCATAGAGCAGGGGATCCTCATCGCTCCAAAGAATCGGATTATCGAATTTTATCTTTATTTTACCGTTAACGCTCTCGCCTGATGCAATTTCCTCACCGTGAGGCGAAACAAGTCTGTAAGCGACCTCTCTGTCACCGACGATATCAATGTCGGCGTTCAGAATACACTTTGTAAATTTCTTTTTAAGCTCCGTGGTGATGTAAAAATCACGGATTCTGCCTCTGCGGCTTCTCTTGAGAATATAAACGTCACGGAAAATTCCGCTCATTCGCCACATATCCTGATCCTCAAGATACGATCCGTCACACCACTTGAGAACGAGCATTGCAATTCTGTTTGAGCCGGTGTGGACAAATTCGTTGATGTTGAATTCGCTCGTCATGTGGCTTACCTGACTGTAGCCGACAAAATTGCCGTTTATCCAAAGATAGAAGCAGGAATCGACACCCTCAAAGTTGAGGAAAAGGTCACGGCTGAGGTCGTTTTCGTCAATATCAAAGTCACGGATATAAATTCCGCACGGGTTGTCATCGGGGACATACGGCGGGTCGCAAGGGTAGGGGTAATCCGAATTGGTGTAGTTCGGAGCGTCATAGCCCTTGTCAAGTGCCATCTGCCAGTTCATCGGAACCTTTATTTTGTCATAATTGCCGTTGATTTCATAGTCTGCGGCATAGAAGCCGTCCTCAACGTCAATTATCGAGTTGTAGAATCTGAAATCCCACTCTCCGTTGAGAAGCTGGAAATACTTTGAATCCTCTCTCGATTTTGTGAGGGCATTCTCTTCATTGAGATAGGGGATAAAATATGCGTGAGGCTCTTCGCAGCCGACATGCAATGTCGTCGGGTCCTCATAGTATTTAGGTATATTCAGCATTGATTTTCCTCCGATTAAAGCTCGATTTTTGCCTTTCTTGAGTTGATAGCACGGAAGATTGAGGCTTCAAACTTCGGCTTTCTTGAATAGGTGTAGAGTCCGTTCTGCTCTTGCTCAACGTCGTAGAGCTGAGTATAACAGAAGCCGAACATCTGATCATTGTCGAGCAATGCGTCCGTGAGACCCTTGTAGCGTTCAATGAACTCGTACTTGTTCTTCGGCGCATCTCCGTAGCCCCATGCGTTCTGCTCGTTTTCGTTAACGGACCAGCGGATTCCGCCGTATTCGCTGATGAAGGTCGGGCCGCCGGGATATTTCTGGCGACGCTCGTGATTGTCATAGAGCTTGCCCTCTGTCATGAGCATATCGAAATGCTCCTTGAATACTTCCGGGTTCTGCTCATAATCGTGAAGGTCAAATATATCGGTGATAACATGGAAGTTTCCGCTTGTATCAATGCACGGACGGGTCTTATCAAGAGCTTTCGTAGTCTTGTAGATAAGAGCGAGAGCGTCATCAAACTGCTTTCTTCCGTCGTAATCCCATGTTTCATTGAGCGGACACCAGCCGATAATTGCCGGGTGGTTAAAATCACGCTCAACCTCTTCGATCCACTCGGGGATTACGGAGTAAACGATATTCGGATTTGAATGGTCAAGACCCCAGTTCGGGTATTCGCCCCAAACTATGTAGCCCATCTTGTCGCAATTATAAAGGAATCTCGGTTCGAAAATCTTTTCATGAAGTCTTGCACCGTTGAAGCCGACGTCGAGTGAAATCTGGATGTCCTTAATCATTGCTTCCTCGCTCGGAGCGGTATAGATTCCGTCAGGATAGAAGCCCTGATCGAGAACAAGACGCTGGAAAACAGACTTA
>CALBHM010000401.1 GCA_937892835.1 uncultured Ruminococcus sp.
TTTGTGAAAATTCCGAGGACGGGCTTTACAATGCAATGAAAAAAGTTCTGGAAAATCCGTCGCTTCTTAAGAAGTTCAGCGATGAAGAAAAGAAACGTGCAAAAGATTTTTCGCTAAAGAAACGAATGAAAACTATTGAAGATTTTTTAGAAAGCATCTGATAAAAATGGTTGAGATTGAAAAATACGTTCAGCAAAAATTATTTGAATTGCAGAATGAAAAGTACCGTGATTTTCATGCAGCATTGATGCCAACGGTTGATAAAGACAAGGTCATCGGTGTGCGTTCACCGCAGCTGAAAAAGTTTGCAAAGGAGTTTTACAAAAGCGGTGATTACGAGAGCTTTCTAGAAATTCTTCCGCACAAATATTATGAAGAAAACAACGTGCATGCCGCTTTAATCGGCTTTGAAAAAGATTATGAAAAAGCAATAAAATTGCTTGATGCATTTCTTCCGCTTGTCGATAACTGGGCAACCTGCGATATGATGCGAATTTCCGCTTTCAAAAAGCATTTGCCGGAGCTGTACGCAAAAATTCCCGAGTGGCTCGGCTCAGATAATCCGTATACTATTCGATTCGGAATAAAAATGCTTATGGACTTTTTCCTCGGCGATAACTTTACACCGGAATGTGCGGAGCGTGTCTGCTTAGTCAGCCGTGAGGAATACTACGTCAAGATGATGGTTGCGTGGTACTTTGCGACTGCGCTTGCCAAAAACTATGACGAAATCATTCCGTATATTGAAAATAAACGTCTTGAAAAATGGACACATAACAAGGCAATTCAGAAAGCAATCGAAAGCTATAGAATTACCGATGAGCAGAAAACATATCTGCGAACACTGAAAGTTAAATAGAAAAAACGACATCAACCGATTTGGAAGATGTCGTTATTTTTTATCCTACCGTTTCAACCTTAATAAGATTCGTGTTGCCCGAAACGCCGTTCGTCATGCCGCCCGTAACAATAATTCTGTCGCCGGATTCAAGTCCGAACGTTGCAATCGCTTTGTTCTTTGCCGCATAGAAAAGCACGTCCGTGGATTCATAGGTCTCACAAAGCACAGGAGTTACGCCCCACGACATTGAAAGCTTGCGCCATGTCTTTTTATCAACCGTCATTCCCATTATGTCGACCGGAGAACGAAAACGTGAAACCATTCTGACCGTCATTCCCGAAAGCGAGCAAACAGCAATAACCTTTGCGCTAAGGTCAATCGCCATTCCGCAGGTTGCGTGAGAAATCGCATCAACCGGGTTCTTGATTCTGAACTCCGTCGTACCAAAGCGTTTTGTATAGTTGATGTTTTTCTCGGTCTGAATTGCGATTCGAGCCATTGTGTCAACAGCCTCAACAGGATATTTGCCTGCTGCCGTCTCGCCCGAAAGCATAATTGCACTTGTTCCGTCATAAACGGCATTGGCAACGTCGGAAGTCTCGGCTCTCGTCGGTCTCGGATTATGAATCATAGATTCAAGCATCTCGGTCGCCGTGATAACTCGCTTGCCGAGAAGTCGGCATTTTGTAATAAGTGCCTTTTGAATTATCGGCAGCTCAACAAACGGAATTTCAACGCCCATATCACCTCGTGCAATCATTATTCCGTCGCACTCGGTGCATATATCGTCAATATTGTCTATTCCGGTGCGATTCTCGATTTTCGCAATAAGGTCGATTTTGTTCACACTGTCGCCCATGACCGCCTTAATATCGAGCAAGTCCTGCTTACAGGAAACAAACGAGCAAGCTATAAAATCAACATCGTTTTCAATTCCGAAGAGGATATCCGAACGATCCTGTTCGCTGACATATTTCTGTTTAAGCGTCTTTCCGGGAAAGCTCATGCTCTTGTTATTTGAAAGCTCGCCGCCTGCAACAACACGGCAGTTGATGTCGTGTCCTTCAATCGAGACAACCTCAAAATTGAGCAAAGCATTGTTGAGAAGAATCGTATCGCCGACAGAAAGCTCATCAGCAAGTCCGGGATAGCTGACTGAAACCTTGTGCTCGTTTCCGACAATTTGATCGGTCGTGAACGTAAAATCGTCACCGTCTTTAAGAAATACGGAGCCGTTCTCAAAGCTTCTGATGCGATACTCGGGGCCTTTTGTGTCAAGCATAATCGCAAGCGGCACGTTGAGCTTTTCTCTTACTTTCTTCAACATATTAATTGTTTCAAGATGCTCGGCATGCGTTCCGTGCGAGAAATTGAGTCTTGCAACATTCATTCCCGCCCTGATCATGGCAGTCAATGTCTCCTCATTGCGGCATGCAGGGCCGATCGTACAAATAATTTTTGTCTTTCTCATATATATCAAATCCTTTATGTGAAATCAAATTCTCACCCATTATAAAATTTGACCTTATTATATCAATTTAACCTCCATATGTCAAGAAAACGTTTACACAAATTTATGGTATAAAAAATCAGCCTGCCCAAACCAGCAGACTGATTTTATTATAAAATTTATTCTCTGTGCCACTTTACGCCCTGAGCAGTATCCTCAAGGACGATGCCCTTGGCTTTCAGCTCGTCACGGATACGGTCGGCTTCAGCCCAATTTCTGTCCTTGCGAGCCTGTGTTCTCTGCTCAATAAGAGCTTCAATCTCATCATCAAGGCTTTCCTTCTTGCGGTTATAAACAAGGCCGAGAACTCCTGCAAGCTCGTCAAACACCTTTATTGCTTCCTCGACAGAACCCTTGTTTGCATTTGCGGCAATAACGTTGGAGTTGATATCACGAACAAGCTCAAACAACGCAGAGATAGCGTCGGCGGTGTTGAGGTCATCGCTCATTGCGTCGATAAACTGCTGACGTCGCTTATCAAACATAGCAAGCAGCTCGTCGCTTACTGCTCCGTCCTCAGCATTTTCAAGTGCAAAATCAAGACCGTCACGGCAGTTATAAAGACGAACAAGGGAAGCCTTGCACTGCTCGATAATATCGGTGCTGTAGTTGATGGGGCTTCTGTAATGTGATGAAATCATAAGGAAACGAATCGGCTCGTAACCGTACTTTTCGGCAACATCTCTTACAGTGAAGAAGTTTCCAAGCGACTTTGACATCTTAACATTGTCAACATTGATATAGCCGTTGTGCATCCAATAGTGTGCGAACGGAACACCGTTGCAGCACTCGCTCTGTGCAATTTCATTCTCATGGTGCGGGAAGATAAGATCCTGTCCGCCGCAGTGAATATCAATCGTCTTGCCGAGGTAACGTCTTACCATTGCCGAGCACTCGATATGCCAACCCGGTCTGCCGTGACCCCACGGAGAATCCCAATAGGGTTCGCCCGGCTTTGCGCTCTTCCAAAGAGCAAAGTCCATCGGCTCTCTCTTGACCTCGCCGACCATAATTCTTGCACCGGCTTCAAGGTCCTCAAGCGGCTGATGCGAAAGCTTACCGTACTCCTTAAATTTTGAGGGGCTGAAATATACGTCGCCGTCAACGGCATAGGCGTAACCCTTGTCGATAAGTGTCGAAACAATGTCGATAATTTCGTCTATATTTTCCGTAGCCTTCGGATGAACCGTTGCTTCACGGACGTTCATGCCCTTAACGTCTTTCCAGAACTCCTCGATATATTTCTCGCTGACTTCTTTGTAGGTCAAACCCTCTTCATTTGCACGCTTGATAATTTTATCGTCGATATCCGTAAAATTCTGAACAAATCTTACGTCGTAACCGATATATTCAAGGAAGCGACGGAGAACGTCAAAAACGCAAAGCGGTCTTGCGTTACCGATATGAATAAAATTGTAAACAGTCGGGCCGCAGGCATAAATCTTAACCTTGCCCTCCTCAATCGTTTTAAGCTCTTCCTTGCTTCGTGTGAGAGTGTTGAAAATCTTCATTTATTTGTCCTCCAATTTCTTTTTAAGCTTTTCGATTTCGCTCTGCAATCTGCAAAGCTCCTGGGAAACGGGATCGGGAATATGAATCTGATCAAGATCCTGAACTCTTTCGCCGTTTCTGCGAACAACCCTTGCCGGAACACCGACAGCCGTTGAATTCTTAGGTATTTTATCAAGAACGACCGCACCGGCGGCAATGTTTGTGTTGTCGCCTACCGTAACGGGGCCGAGTATTTTTGCACCTGCGCCTATCAGCACATTGTTGCCGATTGTCGGGTGTCGCTTGCCGATATCCTTACCCGTACCGCCAAGGGTCACGCCCTGATAAACCGTTACGTCATCGCCGATTACCGTCGTTTCACCTATTACCGTGCCCGTGCCGTGGTCTATGAAAAATCTTCTGCCGATTTGTGCGCCGGGATGAATTTCGATTCCCGTCTTTCGCACACAATGCTGGGAGATCATTCTTGCAATAAAAAACATATTATGGTTATAAAACCAATGTGCTTTCCTGTGACTTCGGATTGCCTTGAATCCGGGATAAAGCAGCATAACCTCAATCGCCGAGGTTGCCGCCGGGTCACGCTCACGGAAACACTTTATATCCTCTTTTATTCTTTCAAACAATAAAAAGTCTCCTTTCAAGCAACCGCAAAAACACAGCAGCCGCTCAACCGATCGGAGCAAAAATTAAAGCCTCCGCCGCACATAATGCGACAGAGGCGGTTCTTCCGCGGGTCCACCCCCACTTATGACTTTCTGTCCTGTAACGGGGACGGCCGCACAGAGATACTATAATTTCCCTCTGCGTGCTGGCGGGTGCATTTCGTCCGAACGTTCACAAGAGGCTTTCACCGTTATGCCTCATTCTCTGATGTGTCTGTTTCGGGTTACTCCTCCCGATAAACGCATTTTTCATGTGTCATTATATCACAAAATTAAAACAAATCAATATATTTTTAGAAATTGCCGCCGTTCCAGCCCCACATTTCAACCTCTTCATACTTAATATACACGTTTGAAGCGTCAATATTAAGAACCTCGCCGAAAATCTCGCAGATTTTTGCCGTCAGCTTATTGGACTGAGAATAATCTATTCTTCCAAAAACCTTGACCTCAACATAGGCAATCGGATTTGAGTTGTCACCCTGAAAATAGAGATGGCATTTATCCTCAAAGCTGAGCATAAGCCAGCGTTCGCTCTTGCCGGAGAGAATTGAAATCGCCTCGCCGAGCTTTGATTTGAGTGTAAGCTCCTGCTCGGGAGAAATTGTAATGTTTGTCTTTGTCGAAATCATCGGCATAACAGATCATCCTTTCATCATTGATTTTATCTTGTTTCTTATGAGTTTTTCGCCTTCATCGGCGTCATTAACGTTAAGAACAGCCTTCTCCATGGGACACATATCCGTTCCCGAACGGTTGATTATGTGGTCCGTCTTTTTCTCATATGTTAATTTTACGCTTTTATTTTCAAGATATGCAACGGCATACTCGCTTGTGACCTGCGTATAAATTTCTGAAACACCGTATTTTTCAAGCAGCATTGCCGCCGCTTTGCCGATAACACGGTCAGCAACCGACGCACCCTTAAAAAAATCGGGATCGGCATCTATTTTTTCAAGAATCGGAGCGACACCCCTTTTTTCGGAGGTGTATATTCCCTTTTCGCCGACAGCGGCAAAGGTAACATTCCCCTTAAGAAGATTTCTTGCTTTTTCTGTCTCTTTCAATTATTAAACCTCCCTTTTGTGCCGCATATATAATCGGAGGAATCACTAAAAGCTGAAGTCCGATTCCGTAAACCCCTTTGACCGTTGCCGTCACTGCTGCAATCGCTCCGCCGCACTTAATATTTAATAAGTTTGCCGCAACAAAAAGCATAGCGGCATAGAAAAGTCTGCCGGCGAGCATTGAAGTAATAAGCGTAATCAATCCGCCAAACTTTTTATTCCTCAGCCCTGCATTGTGATAAAGCAATCCGCTGACTAAGCCGTAAATTGCAAGCTCACCTATCATAAACGGCAGCCTCGGCGTGCCCGGCATACCTGTCACGAAGTGACTTATAAGCGGAGTAAGTATACCTATTATAAAGCCGTAATCCCCACCTATTACAAATCCCGCCAAAAGCACGGGAATGTGCATCGGCAAGAAAACCTCTCCTGCTTGTGGAATTCCCGTCAGGTGAAAAAGCTGCGGCAGAACTATTCCGAACGCCAGCATCAGTGCGCCGGCAGTTAATCTCTTTGTTGATTTCTGTTTCATAATTGTCCTCTTAATAAATGATGTCTGCAAACTGTATTTTACAGCAAAAACAGTTGTTTTTCAAGTTCATAATCAATATAAGCAATATTTTTCTTGAAATTCAATATCACTTATGTTATCATGGTTTTATTCACAAAGAACCGAGGGATAAATATGGTTGCGGAAAAAGAAAAGAACGAGAAAATTGAAGAAACACAAAAGC
>CALBHM010000402.1 GCA_937892835.1 uncultured Ruminococcus sp.
ACGGAGCCGGCTAAGACCTTTGATGACTACAAGGACAGTGACAAGGTGGCCGTTATGTATATCTGCACTCAGCAGGTAGGGCTTGGCCATGCGTGGATTTACATTGAAAATACGGCGGAATGTGACTTGAAGGTTGGCTGCTATGATTTGAAGCCCGACTGCGGAGTTTCAATGGGAACATTCTTGCTCAGCCGTTCGGACGGCGGCGGACTTTATTATAATGTCGAAGCATTTTGTGCAAATAAATGGGGACTGAAAAATCAGAGCTGGCTCAAAACCGAGCTTACGAAGAAGCAGCTTGTTAAGGTGAGCAACAGAATCAAGCAGTGGAATTACTGGGATTTATATTTCAACTGCACGTTTTTTGCCGCCGAGATTTGGAACTGCGCTTCAAAGAAAAAGATTATTCCGATCATGTTTCCTTTCTTTATCAAGTGGCAGATTTTAGCCAAGGGCGGCAACAAAAAGGTTGAGATGAAGCCCGTCGAAAAAACTGATTGCTACAAGCAGCGTGGCACAGGCAAGAATGCCCGAATCGTTCAGGTTAAGGACGGTACTCTGGACTCAAAATTGCTTTAATAAACCATAGAATCCGTCCTCGGACGGGTTCTTTTGGTATTGAAAAGAAAATTTCCTTATGATATAATAAAAGAAAAGGAGTTGTTTTCATGAAAGCTCTGCTGTGCAAATTTTTATCTGTTGTCATAACACTGATTTCGCTGCTTGCCTTTGAGGTCAATCAGCCGGCAATTCCCAATCCGATGAAAAAGGTCGATTTATCAAATTTTACTCTCACCTTTGAGGATGAATTTGAGGGCGAGCTTGACCGAAGCGTTTGGTCGGGTCATTATACCTATGGCGATAAATCTTCTGTTCGCAGAGGCTCATATTGGAACAATTACATGGCGTATACCGAGAATGGAAATCTCATTATTCCGCTGAGATATCTTCCCGACGGCATGGGCGGCACAGGTGCAGGCTGGTACACGGCAGGTCTCGACACTGATTCCGATGCCCCGAACGGTTTTTCGCAGAAGTTCGGCTATTTTGAGTGCCGCTGCATTCTCCCGAAGGGTGCTGATATTTGGAGTGCATTTTGGATGATGAATGATCAGGTCGGCAATGTTGATGGCTCAGGCCGTGACGGCACAGAGGTTGACATAATGGAAAGCTTCAGCTATGGTAATCGTGTTTCAAATATTGTTCAGAGCAATCTTCATTGGGACGGTTACGGTGAGGCTCATCAGACCGGCAGAGCGAAGAAGGCTTATGTTATCGGCGATAATCCGTATGAGGAGTTCAATACATACGGCATGGAGTGGAACGAAAACGAGTATATTTTCTATGTCAACGGCAAGGAATACTGCCGCTCAAACGCAGGCGGAGTGTGTCAAAATCCTCTTTATCTCATTCTCTCGGTCGAGATGTGGGGTGAAAACGGCGTTGCTTCGGACAGAGCTGCCGATGCCGATCCGGCGGAATATATCGTTGACTATGTAAGAGTGTATCAGTATAATAATTTGATGAATTAAGTGCATATTTTCCGGCGGCTTGCAGACATGCGAGCTGTCGGAATTTTTTGTGTTTAATGGCGGATTTTTGTATCGAAAAAACGTTGACAAAGCACAGCTTGAAGCAAAAAACGAGCTATTTTTTCAATATAAAAAACCGGCTCGCCGTATGAACAAAATTTTTTTGAAAATTTAATAATTCTTGTAGGGTTTTACGCCTTGATACCATACACATTCTATTGACTAAAATATTAATTTATAATATAATTAAAAATAAATATGCGGACTTTTGTCGAAATAATTCATGACCCATTCTGCAGCTCTTAGCGGTTTGATAAAATCTTCAATAAGCAACCGATTGGAGGAATGAAAAGTGTATTCAATTCACAAGCTAAAAAAATACGATATAGTTGAATTGCACAAAGTATCCGATATTTTGTATAAATGCGGTAAAGATATGGCTTTGAAATATAACCTTCATCATTGGGATAATTCACGGCTCAAGAATGTTGCCGTTATTGTTCTGTGTGCAATGAAAAATGAGATTTATTTAGTCTATGATGACAGAAGAATCCCTGTTGCAACATTCCAAACCCAAGTCAAGGGGAAGTCGTTGCTTTTTCAAAAGCTTGCAACGAATCCTGAATTTGCCGGAGGCGGCATTGGAACATTTTGCATGAACGAGCTTGAAAAAATCGGCAGAGAAAAGAACTGCAAGGAGATTATCTGCGAGGTCTATGATAAAAGCGAGCATGCAATGAATTTTTATAAACACAGAGGTTACTCAGTTTACGGAACGACAGAAACTTTGAAATATAATGAATTGAAATTAAGAAAAAATCTTTGAGGCATAGTATGAAGAAAATTTTGATTATAGGAGCGGGCTTTCTCCAAAATTTTGTAATACAAAAAGCAAAAAAAATGGGATATGAAACGTTGGCTGTTGATGCAGACCCGGATGCAATCGGTTTTAAATATGCCGATAAGTATGCGGTCGTTAATATTGTCGACGAAGAAGCGTGCCTCGAATATGCAAGGCAGGAAAAGATTGACGGTGTTTTGACAGCGGCGACGGATTACGGTGTTTTGACGGCTGCATATGTTGCCCGTGAAATGAATTTGCCCGGTTTGAATTATGAAACGGCAAAGCTTATAAAAAATAAATACAGAGTTCGTAAGTGCCTGTATGAAGCACATATAGACGACACCGAGCAGGCATATGAGATTGACAGCGAGACTGATTTGGAGAAGCTTTGCGAGAAGCTGACCTTCCCGGTTATGGTAAAGCCCTGTGACGGTTCGGGCAGCCGTGGAGCAAGCCGAGTAGATACTGCTGAGAATTTTGCCGATGCATCCAAAACAGCTATGAGCTCTTCGATTACGCACCGTGCAGAGGTTGAAACATTTATCAACGGCAAGGAATACGGAGCCGAGAGCCTGATTGTCGACGGAGAGGTTCACGTCCTCGGAATTATGAGAAAATGGATGACCGAGCCGCCCTATTATGCCGAACTCGGACATGCTATCCCGACGGATTTACCGCCAGATGTTGAAGAACGTGCTAAGCGTTATGTTGAGAATGCAATCAAGGCACTTGGTATAAATTTTGGTTCGGTCAACATGGACATGCTCATCACGCCCGAAGGAAAAATTCATATCATTGATATCGGAGCGAGAATGGGCGGAAATATGATCGGTCCATGCGTGATACCTTATGGCACGGGTATAGACTACATGGCAAACATGATAAGAAATGCCGTAGGAGATGAAAAGGATTTCAACGCAAGAGAACACGGCTGCGTTGCAACGAGGCTTTTGGCATTTAAAGACGGTGTTGTAGCTCGTATGCCTGATTTTGACGCACTTGAAAAGGAATACGGCGTTGAAATATATCATCACCTGGAACTCGGACAAAAGGTAAATGAGTATCACACTAACCTTGACGGCTGCGGTTATATTGTTGCAAAGGCGAATGATGTTGAAACCGCAATTCAAAAGGTTGAGACGGTGCTGAATATAATTAAGGACACAATTTTTTGTACGGACTGAGGCGAAAACCTTATGAAAAAACAGGATAATGAATTGAATGTTGAATATCTCTATGAAAAGAGCAAAGAGAAAAACGGCTATAAGGGAGTTTATCAGCTGGTGATAAAGCGAATTATAGATATCCTTGTTTGTTTGATTATTCTTCCGTTTATTTTGCTGGTTGCTATTCCGATTTCTATTGCAATTAAGGCAGAGGACGGCGGCCCGATTTTTTACAAATCACGAAGAATCGGAAAAGGTTTCAAAGAGTTTGATATGCTGAAGTTCCGCTCCATGAGGGTCAATGCTCCCGACATAAGGAATGAGGATGGAAGTACATACAATTCAAAAAGCGACAGCCGTGTAACACGTATCGGCAGATTTATTCGTGAAACAAGCCTCGACGAGCTTCCGCAATGTCTGAACGTAATCATGGGCCACATGAGTCTTATCGGCCCAAGAGCCGGCGATGTTGAATCGAAAGACACATATGCCGAGGACGAAAAGGAAAAAACACTTGTTCGTCCGGGCATAAGCGGCTATACTCAGGCGTACTACAGGAATAACCTCGGAATTAGAGAAAAAAGGCTTTATGACGCATGGTATGCGCACAATGTTTCAATGTGGCTCGATATAAAAATTATATTCAAAACAATAGTTACGGTTTTGAAAAGAGAGAATATCTATACGAACAGCGAAAATGAAACAGACGCAACGGAAGAAAAAGTTCCTGAGGAGGCACTTGATGAGTAAGATATTATTCATATCAAACGAAACCAACAGAATAACTTCGTTTGCTACAGCGAGCATAGCGGCTTCGCATGCTTTGGGTATGGATTTTTATCAGGTTGCAAATTGGCACGATGCTGATCCGGAATTTATCAGTTCGGAAGAAAAAAAATATGATATTAAAATCAACAATTTTTGTATCTCAAGAAACCCTGTTGCAAAATGCAATTTGACGGCATATAAAGAAATTGTTGACTTGATTAAGAAAGAAAAAATCGATTACATTCATTGCAATACGCCGACAGGGGGATTGCTCGGCCGTTTGGCAGGCAAGGAATGCAAGGTTAAAAAGGTCATTTATCAGGCGCATGGTTTTCATTTTTATCAGGGTGCGCCGAAAAAAAACTGGCTTATTTTTTATCCGATAGAGAGGCAACTTGCAAGGTATACCGATGCATTGATCACAATTAACAGCGAAGATTATACACTTGCAAAGAATAATTTCAAGCTTCGCAATAACGGAAAGGTTTATTACGTTCCCGGCGTCGGAATTGACACGACGCAGTTCGCAAAGAATGATGAAATTCGCTCAAAAAAGAGAGCGGAGCTCGGATTAAACGACGATTGCTTTATGCTGATTTCTGTCGGAGAGCTTAATGCGAATAAAAATAACAGCATAGTCATTTCCGTAATGGAAAAGCTTCATAAAATGAACATACATTATTTTCTGTGCGGAGTCGGAGATAAGCGGGACGAGCTTCAGCGTCAGGCGGATAACGCCGGACTGCATGATAATGTGCATTTCCTCGGCTACAGAAAAGATGTTAAGGATTTATATCAGGCTGCGGATTGTTTTGTGATGCCGTCGTTCCGTGAAGGTCTTTCAAGATCGATTATGGAAGCTATGGCGAGCGGACTTCCATGCGTTGTCAGCAAAATCCGGGGAAACACAGATTTGGTTACGGAAAACAAAGGCGGATTTCTTTGTGCTCCGACGGATGATAACGGTTTTGCAACAGCAGTAAGCACCCTGAGTAATGATGCTTCATTGTGCAATGAAATGAGCAAATATAACTTGGAAAGAATCAAAGATTTCGATGTTTCCGTTGTTGAAAACGAGCTAACGAAGATTTACAAAAATACGCTGTAAACGAGATGATTGTGATGAAAAAAAGAGTCGTTTTATTGAGGTCAAATCCTGTAAGACCCTATCCCAGATTGGAAAAAATGGCGAATTGTCTTGCGAAAAACGGATATGCAGTTACCGTTTTGGCATGGGATAGAGATTTGGATTATTCACCTAAAGAAGAAAAACTTGAATTGAAGAATTCAACAGCCAAAATTGTTCGTATCGGAATTAAAGGACAGTTCTCCGGCGGAATTAAGAAAAATCTTAAAGGCCTTTTAAAGTTTCAAAGTTTTATTTATTCGTGGCTAAAATCGCACAGAGCGGAATACGATATAATTCATGCCTATGATTTTGATACCGGCTTCACCGCTCAGAAGTGTGCAGAATTATTCAATAAAAAGTTTATTTATGATATTCCGGATTACTATGTTGATTCGCATGGACTTAAAGGTTCAAAAATCGGCAGTATTGTTAAGCGAATGGAAAACTCGGTTATTAATAAAGCCGATGCAACCATAATCTGTACCGAGCAGCGCAAGGAACAAATTTCCGGAACCCATCCGAAAAAATTATTTGTCATTCATAATACTCCGGACGTTGAGATTGTGACAGATTGTAATTCTTCGGAGATGCATGGGCGTCTGAAGCTGGTTTATGTAGGAGTCTTCGGTAAGACAAGATTTATTGATAAAATTGCCGAGACCGTAGCAGAGCGGAGCGACTGCGAATTCCATATTGGCGGCTTCGGAGCAAATATGGAAACGTATTTTGAAGATATGTCAAAAAAATACGACAACATTTTCTATTACGGAAGAATTCCTTATGACAAAACCATTGCATTGGAGCGCGAGTGTGACGTTATGTGCGCTGTGTATGACCCTTCTGTTCCGAACCATTATTACGCTGCGCCGAATAAGTTTTATGAAG
>CALBHM010000403.1 GCA_937892835.1 uncultured Ruminococcus sp.
AAAAACCGAAACCCTGCCCCTGACAATGACTCTCATTCCGTTTTCGGGCATAAATTTCAGCCGTCTGTTTGCCGAGGCGAACATAACCGCCTTGACGGCGCAGTTCTCATCCTTGAGAGTCAGGTAAAAATGACCCGTGCGGTAGTGATTCGTGAAATTCGATATTTCGCCCACAATATAGAGACTTCTCAGAAGCATATCGCCGTCGATTATCGACTTTATATAGGTGTTAAGCTGCGTAACGCTCAGTATTGTTGATTTCATTCAAGTGACCTCTTGTGTGCCAGCAATGCGATCCCTGCGGCGTTGTCCGCCGAAAATTCGGGTGTCGCAAAGCCTGCACCGAGTGTTTTTTCAAATTCTTCTCTGATAATTTTATTTGACATAACTCCGCCCGAAAAAATCATCGGCAAATCGCCATACTTTTCTTTCGCAAAAAGTGCGATTTTGTAAAGAGCCGTCATTATATAATCAATGCAGTAGCGGCAAATGTCCTCGGGCTTTTCGCCCTTTTCAAACATCGCCCTGCATTTATTTTCAACGCCCGAAAGGCAGCAGTTGCCGTCCTTGAGCTTGATATTAATTTTATATTTCTTGTCGCTTTTCTGCGCCAGCTCGTCAACATATTTTCCGGCCGGGAACGGGTAGCCGAGCATTACACCGACCCTGTCAACCGCCTGACCTGCCTTGAGGTCGAGCGATGAGGCTATCAGCCTTGCGTCCAGCTCGCCGCTGACGAGCAAAGCCTGCGTTGTTCCGCCCGAAACATGAAAAGCAAAGAAATCCTTGCCGTACAGCTCACGTCTGCCCGACGAAAACAGCGCCGCCATGATATGCCCCTGCTGATGCGAAAATCGGTAAATCGGCTTGCCTGTTGCCGCCGCTATGGACTCGGCGGTACATACACCTGTCAAGAAGCAAGGCATGTATGAGCCTTCTGCTCTCATCGGTGCATCGGAAACACCTATTGCGGCAATCTCGCCGTCAAAGTCGGCAAAAAGCTCTTTCATCAATTCCGGCAGCTGCACCGTGTGATGAAAAACCGCATCGCTCTGGCGAAGCCCAAGTTCACCTTTTTTTACAGGCAACAGCTTCTTGTGATGAACGACCGTGTCGGTGTCACTGTCGTAAATTGCGCAGGAGGTTGTGTAATTGCTTGTGTCAATTCCTAAAAAGTAGGGCATTTTAATCCTCTTTTTCTCTTGGGCAATGCCGCACAATTGAGGCGTGCGGATTGCGCAGTAAGATTTTTCGTCAGGCTGTGCAAAAATTTTGCAGGCTTGCTGACGCAAGTCAAAGAATTTATGTGCAGCATGACGGAAATAGATTCAAGAAAGATGTGCGTTTCAATTGTGCGACGTTGCCCTTGAAATCGAGCCGAGAATTCCGTTCACAAAGCCCTTGTCCTCGTCCGAACCGTAGACCTTGCAAATTTCAACTGCTTCATTGATTGAAACGCCGACGGGAACCTTGTCGAAATATTTCATCTCGCAGACTGCCATTCTCAGAAGCGCAAGGCTGACTTTTGAAATTCTCTGCTTGCTCCAGCCCTTGAGGTTGCGCTCGATAACAGCATCGATCTCCTCAATATTTTCCTCGGCCTTTTTTACGATATCGGCAGTCATTTTGTCCTTTGAAATGACCTCCGTCTCGATGGCGATATCCATAATTTCATCGACCGAAAGCTCGGTATTGAAAGACTTTTCAAAAAGAATTATGAAAGCCTGCTCTCTTGATTTACGTTTGTTCGCAGAAGGTGAACCCATTTTTACGACCAATCCTTTCGCTATGATATAAAAA
>CALBHM010000404.1 GCA_937892835.1 uncultured Ruminococcus sp.
TTTACAGACCTTTCTCGGTTGAGAAGTTCGTTGAGGCTATTCCGGCTTCATGCAAGAAGCTCGCAGTTCTTGATAGAACCAAGGAGCCCGGCTCGATCGGTGAGCCTCTCTTCCTCGATGTTGTTGCCGCTCTCAACGCAGCAGGCAAGGAAGGCATCAAGGTTATCGGCGGCCGTTACGGTCTCGGTTCTAAGGACACACCGCCGTCAAGCGTATTTGCTGTATATGACGAGCTCAAGAAGGATGCTCCCAAGGCTCACTTCACAATCGGTATCAACGATGATGTTACTTATCTTTCACTTGAAGAGAAGCCGGCTCCGAACACAGCAGCCGAGAGTACAATCGAGTGTAAGTTCTGGGGTCTCGGCGGCGACGGTACAGTTGGCGCAAACAAGGACTCCATCAAGATCATCGGTGACCATACAGACAAGTATGCTCAGGCATATTTCCAGTACGACTCAAAGAAGACCGGCGGTATCACTATCTCCCATCTTCGTTTCGGTGATGAGCCGATTAAGAGCCCCTACTATGTAAACAAGGCTGACTTCGTTGCCTGCCACAACCCGTCATACATCGAAAAGGGTTACAAGATGGTTCAGGACGTTAAGCCGGGTGGAGTATTCCTTATCAACTGCCAGTGGGATGCCGCTGAGCTTGCTGAGAAGATGAATGCAGAAACCAAGCAGTACATCGCAAAGAACAATGTTCAGCTTTATACAGTTAACGCTATTGACATTGCCGCAGAAATCGGCCTTGGTAAGCGTACAAATACAGTTCTTCAGTCTGCTTTCTTTGCTCTTGCAAAGGTTCTTCCTGTTGACGAGGCTATCGGCTACATGAAGGAAAAGGCACAGAAGTTCATGAAGAAGGGTAAAGAAATCGTTGAGATGAACGAAAAGGCTATTGACGCAGGTGCAACAGCATTCGTTAAGATCGACGTTCCGGCTGACTGGGCAAACGCAGTTGACGCTGAGGCTGAGGTTAAGACCGAAGGCCCGGCAAAGCTCGTTGAGCAGGTTGAGAGCATCATGAAGCCTGTAGGACATATGGACGGTTATGAGCTTTCAGTCGGCAAGTTCTCAAATCATGTTGACGGTACATTCGAGCAGGGTGCATCGGCATATGAGAAGCGTGGCGTTGCAGTTATGGTTCCCGAGTGGAACGCTGAGACCTGCGCAAAGTGTAACAAGTGTGCATATGTTTGTCCGCATGCTACAATCAGACCTTTCGCTCTCAGTGATGAGGAGAAGGCAGCAGCTCCGGCAGTTACAAAGTTCGCTCCGAAGCCGATTGTAAAGACAAACTACACATATACTCTTGCAATCTCTCCGATGGATTGTATGGGCTGCGGCGTATGTATCGGCGTTTGCCCGACTAAGTCTCTTAAGATGGTATCCCGTGAGAGTCAGGATGAGCAGCAGGCAGCATTTGATTACTGCGTAGCTCATGTTGATGAGAAGAAGGATCTTACAGCTAAGATCAATGTTATCTCCAGCCAGTATAAGAAGCCTCTCCTTGAGTTCTCAGGCTCTTGCGCAGGTTGTGCAGAGACTTCATATGCTCGTCTCATCACACAGCTCTTCGGTGACAGAATGTATATTTCCAACGCAACAGGTTGTTCTTCAATTTGGGGCGGCCCGGCAGGTACATCACCGTACACAACAGATAAGAACGGCAAGGGTCCGGCATGGGCAAACTCACTCTTCGAGGATAACGCTGAGCATGGCTACGGTATGTACCTCGGCCAGAAGGCTCTCAGAAATAACCTCATCGAGAAGGTTACAGCTCTTGCAGCTAAGGATGGCGTAAGCGCAGAGATTAAGGCTGCCGCAGATGCTTACCTTGCAACAGTAAATGACGGTGAAAAGAACGGTGCTGCAACAGATGCTCTTGTAGCTGAGCTTGAGAAGTGCGGCTGCGATGACGCTAAGGAAATCCTCGCTCAGAAGGATTACCTCTCCAAGAAGTCCGTATGGATCTTCGGCGGTGATGGATGGGCATACGATATCGGCTTCGGCGGTCTTGACCATGTTCTTGCTTCCGGTGAGGATGTAAACGTTATGGTATTTGATACCGAGGTTTACTCTAACACAGGCGGACAGGCTTCCAAGGCTTCTCAGATCGGCCAGGTTGCTCAGTTTGCAGCAGCAGGTAAGGCAATCGCTAAGAAGAGCCTTGCCGAGATTGCAATGTCATATGGCTACATTTATGTTGCTCAGATCGCTATGGGCGCAGACCAGAACCAGACACTTAAGGCTCTCCAGGAGGCTGAGGCTTATCCGGGACCGTCACTTGTTATCGGTTACGCTCCTTGTGAGATGCACAGCATCAAGGGCGGTATGGTTAACTGCCAGGCTGAGATGAAGAGAGCGGTTGAGTGCGGCTACTGGAATATGTTCCGTTACAACCCGGCTCTTAAGGCAGAGGGCAAGAATCCGTTCACAGTTGATTCTAAGGTTCCCGCAACAGATGGTTACCGTGCATTCCTCATGAACGAGGCTCGTTACTCCGCTCTTACACGTTCGTTCCCGGAGAGAGCAGAAAAGCTCTTTGAGAAGGCAGAGGACGGCGCAAAGGATCGTTATGCACATCTCCAGAAGCTCGTTAAGCTTTACGGCACAGAGGAATAATTCCTCCGAATAAATAAAATTAAGCAGGTAGTTGCCTCGGCAATTACCTGCTTTTGCGCATAAAAAATCCCGACTTTCAACGAGAGTCGGGATAAATTTTTATATTTTGAAAAGTTCGTTTATTGAGTTTCGTGTTTTTTCAATGTAGCTCGGCATAAATTCTTCAAGATGTTTGCGATAGACTTCTTTTTTGCCTAAGAATGTTTCATAATCTTTTATAAGCTTTTCGGCACAGTCAATTTCGGAAACAGGGATAACCAAGCCCTCATCTGTTCCGAAAATGTCTTTTGCAATTCCCCTTGATTTGATACTGTAGCCGATAACAAGAGTCGGTACGCAAGTACTGTATGCGGCAATGGTTGCATGAGTCCTTGCACCGATGAACATGTCGCAGCGTGAGAGTACGCTCTTATATTGTGCGGCAGTAAGTGTAGGCGGGACAACGGAAACTCTGCTTGAGCCAAGGCGTTCGGCAACGCGGCCGAGAATCAGCTGGTCACCGTCGATCTCTTTTGTAACATGAGGAATCAGAAGAATATTCATATCACTGCTATCAAGAATATATCTGAGAAATTCCGTTGAAATATCTTCAATGCTCGCTTCCTTTGCCGAGTATTCACCTATGAGAGAGCTTATGTTGAAACCGAGTGTGTTAGGCTCTACATCGAAGCTCTCACTTGTTTCTTTATCAACATCAAGAGTGAAGGCGGGGTCGGGGAACAGCACAAGATTTTCATTAGCCTCGTTTTTCGTCAATGCGTCATATGTTAAAGACTCTCTTGCCACAATAAGGTCAAAGGTTTTCAAATCCTTGATTTTATCTTCCGAGAGATCATCCTCGCCGATTGAACAGCCCCAAAGGACGGTCTTTTTGCCGAGCTTTTTCAACTCTCGGTTGAAAGCGGCCGCCATGTGACCGTCGCCGTAGCAATAGTTATCACCGCCGACCGAGATATAAACATCGTTCTCTTTAAGAGACGGATTTTTACACGAAAGCGAATAAAAATATTCGTCCGCAGCTTTTTGAGATTTTCTTCTTAACAGTGATATTTTAATTTTTTGAATTGCGGTCGTATCGACCACGGGGAGAATGTAATTAAACTCCTCTGACTCGTCAATATTAGGCAAATCACCCGATTTATCGCTTTGCGCATCGAGCGTATAAAGCTTTATTGTTGACTCGGGATGAGTGCTCTTGATCATTGCCGAAAGAGTTCGTACAATCGCTTCGCAGCCGTGATTTTCACAACCGCCATGGGAATAAAAAGCGTATCTCATTCCTTTTTCTCCCCAACAAGCTTAACGTCAACATCATCCATATGAACCCAGCCCCATGATCTTGACCAGTTTCTTGAGGTGCCGTCGGCATTCAAAACCTCAAAGACAAAAGCAGGGTAAACATAGTCGAGGTTTTCGCTGTTTGCACTTGAATCTCCGCCGGAAAGAATGATGGTCAGCTTATAAAGACCGGGAGCAAGATGATGATCGTTTATTTTAACCTCAACATCATAGTCGCCAACCTTAGTGATACTTGCAAAAGTTTTGGTGAATGCCGTTTCGATAGGTGTCTCGTCTGCATGCCAGATCATCATTCTGAAGCTGAGATCGCCCAAATCGGGAACCTTAACCTTAATCTTGAGTTTGAATTCAATAGGTTCGTTAGCTTCATAAATGCCTGTCTCATTTTGAAGAACGCTGAGAGACATGACCTGAGCTTTTTTTAGGTCAAAATCGGGATATCTCGGAAGATCCGTGTAATCGTAATGAAGCTGTTTTTCAAGATAGGCTTCACTGTTATACAGCCTGATGCCTTCCTCAACCTCGCCATCATAGATAACCCGGCCTTCTTTGAGAACGACAACACGGTCACAAAGCTGACGAATCGTATTCATCTGATGACTTACAAAAAGTATGGTTTTTCCGCTGTCGGCAATACTTTTCATTTTGTTGATACATTTCTTTTGGAAGCGTGTGTCTCCAACGGCAAGGACCTCATCTACAAGCAGAATGTCCGGCTCAAGATGAGACGCAACGGCAAAGGCAAGGCGAACAAACATGCCGCTTGAATATCTTTTTACAGGAGTGTCAATGAATTTACCGACTTCGGAAAACTCTATGATGTCGTCAAGCTTTTGGTCAATCTCAGCTCGTGTCATGCCGAGAATTGCGCCGTTAAGATAAATATTTTCACGGCCGGTAAGCTCTGCGTTGAAGCCCGTTCCGACCTCGAGCATCGAAGAAACTTTTCCGTAAAATTCGATTTTACCGTCGGTAGGCTCTGTTATTCTTGATATAATTTTGAGAAGAGTCGATTTGCCGGCTCCGTTTTTTCCGATAACTCCGACTTTTTCCCCCTGCTTAACGTCAAATGAAACACCGTTCAATGCCCAAAAGTCCTCTTTAGCATTTGATTTGATAGGATGCAGCAGGTTGTATCCCATAAGCTTTAATCGTTCGATTTTGCTGTCGGGCTTTTTTGTTATATGCTTAATGACGTATTTTTTCTTTATATTTGAAATATGTAAAGCAATTGGTTGTTCACTCATTTTAATCACCCCGTCAGACAATATCAACAAAGTTTCGCTCGGTCTTTCTGAATAAAACTATTCCGACAACGGCAAAGAATACAAGCCATGCCATTGCGACCAAAAACGAAAGAGTGTCGAAAGACATATCACTGATAACGCACCATTTAAATGCGGATATCATTCCCGTAACAGGATTGAGGGAATAAATAAGCCTGTATTTTTCCGGAATGGAGGTGATTGAATATGAAACCGGGCAGGCATATTGCAAAACAGAAAGTGCAAACGGAACTATCTGAGCCATGTCACGCCATTTTACGTTAAAGGCCGAAAGGAACAATCCGGCAAAAAGTCCGAGAGCCGAATTGAGCAAAAGGAAAATCGGAAAAAGTAAAAATCTGACTGTCGGATAGTAGCCGACAATAAGCATCATTGCAACCAAAACAATAATGGAAATCATGGAGTCAAACAGCCCGGCTAAACTTGCGCCGAGAGGGGATAGAATTCTCGGATAATACACCTTTTTCATAAGGTCGGCATTTGAAATAAAGGTTGAGGCGGTCTGAGAAAGATTTTTCTGAAAAACAGACCAAGAAATACTGCCGGCATAAACCATTATAAAATACGGCGCGCTGCCGTCTGAAGACAGTCCGGCGAGAGTTCCGAAAATAAAGGTTGAAACAAACATGTTTACTATCGGGGCTATAATTGCCCAACCGAGGCCGATTCTTGTTTGCTTGTATCTTACAGTGATATCACGTTTTGCAAGATTGAACGCAAGCTCACGGTAATTCCAAATATCTTTCCAATATTGAAGATTTTTTCCGTTTGGCTCAATGACAGTTTTCCTCAAATTAAAAACCCTCTCGTTGTTATTTTGCACACTGAAAATTATATCATATTATATAGCAAATAGTCAATACACGAAAGAGACTACTGCAGAAGAATAAAAAGCTTTACTAAACCTTGACACTGTCCGTTTTTTCTGCGATAATGTATTATGTATTTATATAACTGTTAAAGGGGAACTTGTAATGACAGATAATGAAAAACTCGCAGAGCTTTTGTTTCCTAATATAACAAAAACTCCGGAGGATTATGAAAAAATATATCCCGAAAGAGGTCTTTCAGAGGGCGCAAGGGTTTCGAGATTTGCTCCAAGTCCGACAGGCTTTCTTCACCTTGGCGGACTCTTTGCCGCAATGATATCGAAGCTTACTACCCGTGCGACCGCTGACGGCGTTTTCTTCCTCAGAATCGAGGATACGGATAAAAAGCGTGAGATTGAGGACGGCGTTTCTGCAATTATCAAAGGCCTTGCTGATTTCGGTGTAACTCCCGATGAGGGCATTATGGGCTTTGAGTCCGAGAGCGGAGCATACGGCCCGTATCAGCAGAGCAAGCGTAAGGATGTTTACCAGGCAATCGCAAAATCGCTCGTTCAGCAGGGCATGGCTTATCCTTGCTTCTGCTCCGAGGAGGAGCTTAACGAGATTCGTGCCGAGCAGGAAAAGGCCGGAACGGATATTCAGGGTTATTTCGGCGAATGGGCAAGATGCCGCAACCTCACTCTTGAGCAGCAGGAGGAAAAAATTAAGGCGGGCTGCCCATATACTCTGCGTCTTCGCTCGCCCGGACAGGCTGACCACAGAATTAAGTTTGATGATATGATTAAGGGCAAAATCGAGATGCCCGAGAATATACAGGATGTTGTTCTTCTCAAAACGGACGGAATTCCGACCTATCATTTTGCGCATGCCGTTGACGACCATTTTATGAGAACAACTCATGTTGTAAGAGGTGACGAGTGGATTTCATCTGTACCGCTTCACATTCAGCTTTTCAAGGCATGCGGATTTAAGGTTCCCAAGTATGCTCATATTTCGCCTATTATGAAAGAGGACAACGGCGGCAAGAGAAAGCTTTCCAAGCGTAAAGACCCCGAAGCTTCTGTTTCGTTCTATTCCGAGAGCGGATACCCGAAAGAGAGCGTTATCGAATATCTTTTGACGATTGCCAACTCAAACTTTGAGGATTGGCGTAAGGCGAACAAGACTGCACCGCAGAGTGCTTTCCCGTTCAATCTTAAAAAGATGAGTGCAAGCGGAGCACTGTTTGACCTCAATAAGCTCAACGATGTCAGCAAGAATGTGATTTCGCTTATGACCGCCGATAAGGTTTACGATAAGGCAACGGCGTGGGCAAAGGATAACGATTCTGAGCTTTATGCGCTTCTCGGAGGCAATGCCGAATTTGCAAAGGGTATTTTCTCGATTGACAGAGGAACAGCAAAGCCTCGTAAGGATATCGCAAAGTGGGACGAGGTAAAGGATTATATTTCATATTTTTACGACGAGCTTTATACCCCGGATTATACGCTCCCTGAAAATATAAGCAAAGAGGACGCCGTAGCTATCCTTGAAAAATACATTGAAGTTTTTGACGCATCGGACGATAAAGATACCTGGTTTACAAAGATTAAGGAGCTTTGCGAGCCGCTCGGCTTCACTCCAAACGTTAAGGAATATAAAAAGAATCCCGACGCATTCAAGGGTCATGTCGGCGACGTTTCGACGGTTATCAGAATTGCGATAACCTCTCGCCGCAACACGCCCGATCTTCACTCCATCATAGCTCTTTTGGGCGGAGAGAAAGTTAAGGCAAGACTCAATGAAGCGATCACGTCATACAAATAATCGGAGGTCACCATGGAAGAAAAGAAAATTTCATCAAATTTTATACATGATTTTATCGACGAAGATCTTGCAAGCGGAGTTAAATCCCGTGTTCAGACAAGATTTCCGCCCGAACCGAACGGATATCTTCACATTGGCCACGCAAAGGCTCTTTGCATAGATTTCAGCACTGCGGAAAAATACCACGGAATTTGCAATCTTCGTTTTGACGATACAAACCCCTCTCGTGAGGACGTCGAATACATTGACGCAATCAAGGAGGACATTAAGTGGCTCGGTTTCCATTGGGATAACGTGTTCTTTGCTTCAAGCTATTTTGATTTTGTTTATGAATGTGCGATTAAGCTCATCAAGGACGGCAAGGCATATGTTGACGATCTCAGTGCGGACGAGATAAGAGAGTACAGAGGCACTCTCACCGAGCCGGGCAAGGAAAGCCCCTATCGCAACAGGAGCGTTGAGGAAAATCTCAACCTCTTTAAGCGCATGACGGACGGCGAATTCGGCAACGGCGAAAAGGTTCTCAGAGCCAAGATTGATATGTCATCACCAAACCTCAATATGCGTGACCCGGTTATTTACAGAATTTCTCATGTTTCGCATCATCAGACAGGCGACAAGTGGTGCGTTTATCCGATGTATGATTTTGCTCATCCTCTTTCGGACGCCAAGGAGGGCGTAACATTCTCTCTTTGCTCGCTTGAGTTTGAAAATCACAGACCGCTTTACAACTGGGTTGTTGAGCAGATCGGTTTTGATGAGCCGCCGAGACAGATTGAGTTTGCCCGTCTTAACATCAACTATTGCGTAACAAGCAAGAGAAAGCTTCTTGAAATGGTTAACAAGGGAATTGTTTCAGGCTGGGATGATCCGAGAATGATTACTCTCTGCGGTATGAGAAGACGTGGTTACAGTGCCGCTGCCGTAAGGGATTTCATTGACAGGGTAGGTGTTTCCAAGGCGGATAGCACGGTTGATTACGGTTTGCTTGAAGCATGTGTAAGAGATGACCTCAATGCCAAGGCACCTCGTGCAATGGCGGTTCTGCGTCCGCTCAAGGTTATTATTGACAATTATCCGGAGGGACAGAGTGAGGAGTTCGAGGTTGAACTTCACCCCGAGCATCCGGAGTTCGGTACAAGAAAGGTAACCTTCTCCCGTGAGCTTTACGTTGAGCAGGATGACTTTATGGCTGAGCCTGTAAAGAAATATTTCAGACTTTTCCCAGGCAACGAGGTTCGCTTCAAGAGTGCATATTTTGTCAAGTGTAACAGCTATGATACGGACGAGGACGGTAACGTTACTTGCCTCCATTGCACCTATGACCCCGAAAGCCGTGGCGGAAATTCTCCCGACGGACGTAAGGTTAAGGGTACGATTCACTGGGTCAATGCCAACGACTGCAAGCAGTGCGAGGTTCGTCTCTATGATAGACTTTTCAGTGCCGAAGAACCCGGAAAGAACGGAGATTATTTCGATGACCTTAATCCCAACTCGCTTGAGGTTATTGATAACTGCTTGCTTGAAGGCGGATTTGAAAATGCAAAGCCCGGCGACACGTTCCAGTTCATGAGAAACGGATATTTCTGCGTTGATAAGGACAGCACGGAGGACAAGCTTGTGTTTAACCGCACCGTTGCCCTTAACTCCTCATGGGGCAAATAAAGGAGCTGAAAACGATGAAAATATTCAATAAAATCGTGGTTTGTTTGGCAACACTTGCAATTTTCCCGGTTATGTATTTTCTGAATATCGTCCGAGCTGTTGTTTCAATCTCCGAGGATTCCTCACTTTATACGATACTTTCAAAGCTTGCCGAGGAAACGGCCAGCAGTGCGATGGAGATTACATTATCCGTCAAGGAAATTTTTAAGTATATCAGTGATGGCAGCTTTTCTTTCGGCGGAATGAAATTTGACCTTTCAAAGATACCTGCCGAGCTTCTTACGGGCAAGAATTGGGCGATTGCAGCAGGAGTGCTGATTGCCGTTGCACTGCTTATTGCTATTGTTATTATCGGCTGCGCACTTTTTACAGACGCATACAAGACAATTACGGCTCTCGGGGCGAGCGGAGCGGTTTGCTGCTTTGCCGCACTCAGATGCTTTGTCAGATTTGCCGCACCGTACATGAGCGGCTCGATTGATATCGGCGAGATTCTTGCAAATGCCTTTGTCGGCGAGAGCAACAATTTGCTCGGTTCAATAGGTACGTCGATTCTTAAGGGTGCGATTTCGGTCGATTCATTTACACTCGGCAACGCAGTTACGTTAAGTCTTATCTTCTTTATCGGAGTTGCTCTTTGGGAGCTTGCATATGTTGTAACGCTTCCGGAAAAGAAACCGGTAAAAGAAAAGAAATAAATTGAATAAATTATGAAGCCGCTTGGCCTGAAATGTTAGCTGCATTTTAGACTCTGGCGGTTTTATTTTATGCCAAAAAATAAGTCGTAAGCCCTATTATAGATAAAAAAGTATTAGATAACGATATATTCAATAAATGATTTATTTATTATAATATTTTCTCGCTAAGATGAAAGTTGCAATAAAAACAGCACCCGGAATTTGAAAAATTGTCGATTTTGAGCCATTTTGGCAGAATTTAATTCGA
>CALBHM010000405.1 GCA_937892835.1 uncultured Ruminococcus sp.
ATGCCGAAACGGCAAAAAACGGAACAAACAGGCTGGAAATGAGCATCAGTGCCAAAAAGGCGGAAAAGTTCTTTTTCATTGCTTTTTCCTACCTTTCAAGTTCTTTGTCTTTTGAACGTTTTATGCGCTTTGGTGTGTGCTTCTGTGGTATAGGTTCGTATTCAATGTTGTTCTCTTGCTTTTTGAACCGTTCAAGAATATTATCAATAACTTCTTTCATAGTTTTCGGTGCTGCTTTTAACGCTTCAAGATATGGTCTGCATTTCTCTGTAAGCTCAGAAAGCGAATGCCTTAATTGAGATATCTCGTGTTGGAGTGCCCATATTTTGCTCTTTAATTTTATGTTTTCATCTTGCAGTCTTTTCATATCTGATAAGGCGGAATATGTGCGCTTGGCGAGAGAGGTCAACTTCTCATAATTTTCCGCAGACAAGGTATATTTGCCGGTGAGCGACTTTTTACCGGAACTTTCAATCTCTGTAAAGGTCATAAATGTGTCGTGATTACATTCGTATCTTACCTCCTCATTGTTGATCTTTTCAGAAAGCTCCGATAGTCGTTTTTCATCCTGCTTAATTTTATACTCCAGCGAGGTTAGGTTTTTGACGGTACTGCCTCGCTCTCCACGAGTAAAACCTGTAAATCCTGCATTTTGCATATGCTCAAAAAACTTGTCCTGTAAAATACTGTAAGATGTATGATATGTTTGATTCCCGTTGCTGTTGAGTATAGGGTTGCCGTTTTCGTCTATTGCTTTTTCAGAACGCCATTTCTTTGAATGACTGACCTGATGAATAATTTCTTTTACTGTACCGACAAGCTCCGGATCTTTACAGCGTTTCGTCCATTTCACTTCTTTGTCTACCACAGGCAAGGCCATCACATGGAGGTGGTAATGGTAAATCGGTTCGTTATATTTTTCGGTCATTGCAACATTCAATTCGTCTGCGTGCATTACGGCTGATATGATATTTTGTTTTCCATAAACCTTTTCAGCAAAGTGAAATGCTTCTTCATAGAATCGGCAGGCATATTCGTACCCGCCGCTTTTTTCAAAGTATTCAGTATTTACATCCATAATCATTTCATCAAAAACATTTGCGTCGGGCTTCAAACCTTTCAATGATACAGTTCCGTTACTAATCATTTTGTCAAGATATTCATTATAGGTCAGATTACCGCAGCTTTTAAAGCTGACATTCATATAGCTGCGTGATAGGTCAACATTCATATTTGCGTAGTTTTCATTTTTTCGTTCAATGTGTCGCTCAAATTTTCCGACAGACATTCTTGTGCGCGTCTGTACTCTGGCAACACAAAAATTTTCTTTTCCCATTTTCATCTCCTTTCTTAGGACAAACCGATTGAGGGTTCGGTTACACATCTTTTTCAAAGTGTGTAACCCACTATGACACTTTCAGCACCGTGGCTGCAAAGATGTCGTGGGCTCTCCGAGGGCTGAAATTTCGTGTCGGCCGTGACGGTTGTGTCGGTATTTCAGATGGCTTCATTTTACCGTCACAACCGACACAGCTGTCACGGATTAAACTGTCTGTCGTTCTAATTTAATTCGTCTGCCGTCGTGAGAACGAGAGTATTCGTACTTTACGTTGTATTTATTAAGTAATATGCTTGCATTGATATTCAGTTTTTTTGTAAGCATATTCGGCTTTAAATCGGAATTTAAAAAGACTGTTAATTCAGTTGGCGAACCCTCCCAAAGATGAATATTTCCATTAAGTTTGTTTGATATTAGCTCAAGCAGGGGATCGCTCGGTGGTTCATATTTCAAATTGGCTTGTGAAACAAGGCTATCTTGCCGAGGAAATTGCGGCAAACAAGAAAAGTAGCTACCGCAAAGGGAGAAGCACTCGGAATATACACAGTCGACACAATCAGCCTCAACGGCGTGCCGATAAAAAAGAATGTTTATGATGAGCATGCACAGCGTTTCGTCGTGGAGCATATCGTGCAAATCGAAAGCAGCTATAATTGATTGAGCGTAGTGAACATCTTTTATCAGCCCATTTAAACGTTTGATTGTAAAATGAGAAAAGTAAGTCCAATTAAATTAATAAAAAGGCATTACCGACTGAAAATTCGGTAATGCTTTTTGCTTTATGAAATTTATTAAATAATGGTTTTTTACTCCTGTCCCGATTTTCTTAAATTGCAGTCTCTGCAAAGCATTTGCAGGTTTTCGGGAATGGTTTTACCGCCTGCGTGCCATGGGGTGATATGGTCGGCGTGCATTTGATGCGGTTCAAAGTGTCTTTTGCAAATCGGACAAATGCCGTTTTGTTTGGCATAGGCGGTGGCTTTTTGTGCGTCTGTGAAAGCTCTGATATTGAGCAATTTCTCATTACCGCTCAGAAGATATTCATATATGCCCTTTTTGGATGTAACGTCATCGTCCGTCATGAGTTCTGTTATTCTGGCTTCAAAAGCTTGGGGGTCATAAGAGTTATTTCCAAACTCATTATAAAGCAATCCCCATTCAAGACCATTCATTTTCTTGCGGTATTTTGGGAAAATGGTCTGTACCCATAAAATCACATTCTGAAAATAAAGCCACAATGCGGAAGCATTGGAATCATGCTGATGCTCGGACATATATGCCTCAATACACTTATTCTCTCTTGCGGAAATCCATTTGATAGCCTTTTCAAGATAGTCCTGACGTATCATATCTCCGTTTAGGTACGGATTTCCGATGCGGTATGCCGCACAACCGTTTTTTGAAAAATAACGCTTGGCATCTGTAAGCCATGTGCCTGTATAAATAGCGTTTCTCAACTCCTGATCGGCAAGCTTAACCCCTGCAATATTTATGGTTTTAAACCAATCAAGCTTTTCTTTGTCATTTCCCGTGCATATGTAAATCATCAGCTTATATTCAAGTATTTGCTCTTTCTCAGTTTCTGTAAGATTATTAAAAGTTCTTTGGTTAAGAGAAAATTCACCGTTGCAGTACTGACATATGCTTATGGTTCTTTGTTGACCGTCAAGAAGCTCGTAATTTCCGTTTTCATCCTCACACCAATACATGACATTTAAAGGGAAGTCTTTCATAACGGTTTCGATAACAGCATTTCGTTCCTTATCTTTGTAAACATATTCACGCTGAAAAGCGGGTCTGACATTCAGCTTGCCGCCGAATGCAACAACACCGTTTTCCGCACTGTCTTTATAGCCTTCAAACAGCTCGCCTATTGTGTGTTCTTCAAGTCTGATTTCCATTAGTTTTCCTTCTTTCTTATTAAAATTCTTGCATATTTGGGCTTACCGTTAATTGCACCATCTGCATCTTTTATTAAGTATGTATTTTTGTTTCTTTGCTTGTCAAACAATGCGTATTTTCTCGCATCTAAAATTTCAAATTGCTGTGGATTATATTTATCTAAGAAAGTAATAGGTACTCCCATTGCGCCGTCATAGTCACAAGGTATCTCGGATGTTTTGCCCACTTCAATAGCGTCATAATTATCATATTTAGGGTATTCTTCTTCCGAATAGTTTCTATAAAGGATTAAATCCTCATGTCTCTTGCTATGATCTAAATTAGTGTACCAACATATATTTCCAAAGCTTCTCCACTTTTGACCTGTTTCATCAATCCAAAATCTTGTTTCTCTTGCTTCATAGGATTCGGGAACGGTAAATGCCATGTCACCGCATTTAAAGCCAAGCCACATCTTGTTCTCTTTTATTAAGGGAAAAATCTCTTTGTAAGTTATTGCATTTTGATTTCCGATAATAAGAAACTTTTTATCATATTCAATGAGCTGTGCAACATATTCCCTGAAAAGCGAAAACGGTGGATTGGTAACAACAATATCGGCTTCCTTCAAAAGCTCTATACATTCATCGGAGCGAAAGTCTCCGTTACCGTTTAACAATATCGGCTTGTTTTTCTTCAAAATCAACTCAAAATCCGTCAAGTCAACTGCGCCATCGCCGTTCTCGTCTGTAACCTCGGAAATTTCGATTACATATGGCTTTTTGTTGGTATCTTCGTAAAGGATTTCCTCTTCGCCGAAGAAAGTAAGCTGTGTGTACATTACAGGAGAGGAGGCATAGCAGGTTGCAATAAGCTTTTTCAGTCCCAATGCATTAAAATTCATCGCAAAATATTTTACAAAGTTGCTTTCATACGGGTCGTCACAATTGCAAAATACCGTTTTATTTTTAAAATGATCCCTGTAATGCCTAAGTTCATTTTCTATATCCGATAATTGCGTATAAAATTCATCTTTCTTTGCATTTTTTGCAGCAGATAAATTGCCGTTTTTATTTGCCATTTTGATCCCTCGACTTGCATAGAATGATACTTTAAAAGCAGAAACTTTCTAACAATGAAAGTATTATATCATAAACTTTCGATAACCGCAAGTCATTCGGGGTATAATCTTCTTGTAAAGAAGATGAGGTGCTTTTATGTATGATTTAGGCATGAAAATAAAATCGTTGCGTATAGAACGTAAAATAACTCAAAAAAAGCTCGGGGAGATTATCAACGTTTCGGAAGCAACCATAAGCAAATATGAATCAAACAGCTCAACTCCTTCGATTGAAATTCTGCGTCAAATTGCAAGCTTTTTCAATATTTCCATGGATACACTTTTGGGAATGGAAAAGCAAGGAACGATTTCAACTCAGGGGCTTTCGGAGTCGCAAAGCAATACTGTCAGAGCTCTGATAAACGCTTATCACATAAAAAATGCTCAAACGGTCAAACAAATTACAAAAGAACAATTCACCGTGCTTGGTGAAATCACCGCAGAACTGACAAAATAAATCCGAAGGAATTGCTATCCTTCGGATTTTCGCATATTTAACAGATTATGTATTTAAAGTATAAAAAGAGCTATCTGACTTCTCTAACAGAAATCAGATAGCTCTTTATTCTTGGAT
>CALBHM010000406.1 GCA_937892835.1 uncultured Ruminococcus sp.
ATATCAGCGACGAGGCAAAGGCTGCTCTTTGGGCACCGACGGCAGGTATTGTCTGCCCCTATGAGCTGACGGTTGCGGCAGCAGAAAACGCCGTTGTTAACGGCACGGATTTCATTCGTAACTTCAAGGTTGAGAAGATTGATTTTGACGGCAACAGCTTCACTATTGCCGACGGCGAAAAGTCCATCAATGCAAAATACATAATCAATGCCGCAGGTGTTTACAGCGATGAGATCGCTGCACTTATAGGCGACGATTCAATAAAAATTATCCCGAGAAAGGGCGAATACATGCTCTGCGACAAATCGGTCGGTTCACTCGCAAAGCATACAATATTCCAGTGCCCGTCCAAGATGGGTAAGGGCATTCTCGTCACCCCGACGGTCGACGGCAATCTGCTCATCGGTCCGAGTGCACTTGACATTGAGGATAAGGAGGACGTTTCAACAACAGCAAGCGAGCTTGCCGACGTTCTCAAAGCTGCTCAAAAATCCGTTCCGACAGTTTCCACAAGGGCAGTCATCACCTCCTTTGCAGGCCTCAGAGCGCACGGCGTGAACGATGATTTCATAATTGAACCGAGCAAGAAAAATGACCGCTTCTTTAATGTTGCAGGCATTGAATCCCCCGGCCTCTCCGCTGCTCCGGCTATTGCCGAATATGTCGGTCAAACGGTTGCAATAGCAATCGGTGCGGAAGAAAAATCCGATTTTGTCCCCGAGCGCAAGGCTCCTGTTCGCTTCAGAAACATGAGCAACGAGGAACGCAAAGAGCTTGTTAAGAAAAATCCGGCATACGGCAGAATCATTTGCCGCTGTGAGACCGTCACTGAGGGCGAAATTCTCGACGCAATTCATGCTCCGGCAGGTGCAAGAGACGTTGACGGAGTTAAGCGCAGAACGAGAGCCGGTATGGGTCGCTGTCAGGGCGGCTTCTGCGGATCAAAGGTTGTTGAGCTGCTTGCCCGTGAGCTTGGCGTGGAAATCAATGAAATAACAAAATTCGGCGGCGAGTCGAAAATTCTCTATGACAGAACAAAGTGAGGCGGGAAATATGCTTAATTATGATATAGTTGTAATCGGCGGAGGTCCTGCCGGAATGGCAGCCGCTATCAAAGCCAAGGAGTGCGGCGTTGACAGCATTCTTGTGCTTGAAAGAGCCGAGACTCTCGGCGGTATTCTTGAGCAGTGCATACATACAGGCTTCGGACTTCATTATTTCGGCGAAGAGCTTTCGGGCCCGGAATATGCCGACAGATTTATTCAGCTTGTGCATGAAAAAGGGATCGAATACAAAACGGACACAATGGCACTTGAAATAACTGACGATAACGTTGTTTATGCAGTCAACAAGGAGGACGGCTTGCTTGAAATTCAGGCAAAGGCAATTATTCTTGCAATGGGCTGCCGTGAGCGTCCGAGAGGTGCGCTGAACATCGCCGGAACACGAGCTTCTGGCGTTATGACAGCCGGCACGGCTCAGAAATACGTCAACATAGACGGCTATATGCCCGGCAAAAAAGTTGTTATCCTCGGTTCGGGCGATATCGGTCTTATCATGGCAAGACGAATGACCCTTGAGGGTGCAGAAGTTAAGGTCGTATGTGAGCTTATGCCTTATTCAAGCGGACTTACAAGAAATATTGTTCAGTGTCTTGATGATTTCAACATTCCGCTTCGTCTGAGCTGCACCGTAATCGAGGTTCACGGCAAGGACAGAGTTGAGGGCGTTACGATTGCCGACGTTGACGAAAACCGCCGCCCGATTAAAGGAACAGAGCAATATATCGAGTGCGACACTCTCATGCTTTCAGTCGGTCTTATTCCCGAAAACGAGCTTACAAGAGCGGTCGGCATTGAGCTTGACCCTGTTACCAACGGTGCTGTCGTAAACGAGTTCAGAGAGACCTCACACAAGGGCGTTTTTGCCTGCGGCAACGTTCTCCACGTTCATGACCTTGTAGACTACGTTACCCTTGAAAGCCAGACGGCCGGCGAGGGTGCGGCAAGATATGTCCTCGGTAAGACGAGCAGCCATGAATATGTAAAAACGAAGGGTGTCAACGGCGTTCGCTACATTGTTCCGCAGAAGGTAGATATCAAGAACGAGAATGACGTTAAGCTCTTCTTCAGAGTCGGTCAGACCTATAAAAACGCAAAAATTGTCGTTAAATATAACGGCGAGGAAATACTCAGCCGCAAGAAGCCGAGACTCGCTCCCGGTGAGATGGAAAACGTTGTAATCAAAAACGACGTTCTAAAAAGCTTTGAGCACGACGGCGTAATTGAAATTTCGGTGGAGGGTTGATTTATGCAGAAGAATATTATTTGCGTTTCATGCCCTATGGGCTGCGGAATTACCGTTGAACTGAACGATAACGGCGAGGTTGTTTCCGTAACAGGCAATACCTGCAAGCGTGGTGACGCATACGCAAGAACCGAATGTACTCACCCTGTCAGAAGCCTTGCAACGACCGTCAAGGTAAGCGGCGGAATTCACAATGTTGTTCCTTGCAAGTCAAAGGGTGCACTGCCGAAAGAAAAAATCATGGACTGCATGAAAGCTATTGCCGCTGTTGAGGTAAAAGCTCCCGTAAAGCTCGGCGATGTCCTTGTTGAAAATATTTGTGACACAGGCATAGATATTGTTGCAACAAATCATTGTCCGCAGAAATAAAATAAAAAGCAATCCCCTTGGAAACCGATTAAAGTTTCTAAGGGGATATTTCTATGTCTTTATAAGACTATTCAATTCTGAGGACTGCCTTAAATGACCGCAACCTAATTTTTACAGCTCATTTATCATGCTTAAATGCTCGGCATAAAAGAGTCTGATATTATTTGTGTTGAGCAGTCCGCCCTGAAGTGACATATGATCGCCGTGATAAATCGGCATCACGTTCCAAATTCCGGAGTTAACCCTACCCTCATTAAAATCCGTCCGTTTTGCATTATAAGGCGCGATCGCCGAAATTGTGTTAACAAGTCCGTCGTTTGCCTGCCATTTTTCATCAAGCTTATATCCTGTAGCTGTTTCGCCGACCCATTTTGTCATTCTTCCTGCCGAGCCGCGGAAGAGAAGCTCCAAATCATTTCTGTCAAAGGTTCTGCTGCCGTTTTCGTCAAGATAAGTAACATCGCAAGCATATGAGAAATAATATACACCCTTTTGTGTTTCCCATGTATCGCAAAGTGACATTGCACGGTCAACCTCCATGTCATAGCCTGCATTGTCAAGCTTGTTTCGTCCGTCCGGGATAGGCTCAACGAGAAGTCCGACGGCACACGCAACGAGCAGCTCCTCGGCGGTTGCGTTTTTATCGCTCAATATCTCGTCCTTGATATAATAAGCAGTTGTTCCCTTTAGCGGGGCGGCAAGGGGCGTTA
>CALBHM010000407.1 GCA_937892835.1 uncultured Ruminococcus sp.
GCCTCCGTGTAATTGTCCTTATAGCTGTATGAGCAAAGCGAGCATGTATAGGTTGTGTAGCCCTGCTCAATGCATGTTGCCGGGGTTACAACAGATGTATATTGATGCGCAAACGGAAGCTCTGTTTTGCTGACAATCTCACCGCACCTGTCACAGACAACCATGTCGTAGCCGTGCTCGGTGCAGGTTGAATCCTTGTGCTCAATATGGGTTGACAAATGGTCTTCATCATAATACCTCAACGTCACAGGAATTATTCCGGATGTGTTTCTATCATAGAACTGGACACCGAGATAGTATACCTTTCCTTTGGTCAATACTGTTTCGATGTAGAAATCATCGGTTTCCCAATAGCCCTCTTTTCTTGTCAGGACATTCATTTCGCTGTCGCAGATATATCCGACCGTACCGTTCGGCGATGCATCGGAGTAAAAGTCATATTTACCGTAGTACGGCGGGCTAAATTTAAGATAAACTATCTCCCCTGCATTGACATAAACTTCCTTTTCTTCGTCGATAGCGATATCCAAGAGATACGCTCCGCAGACGTCACAGTAATAATTTACGTCGTCATCAACATGCGGTGCTTTTCTCTTTTGACCACAGTAGTTGCAGGTATTATCACATGCCGAGTCATAAGCATGATCGACATCTCTTTCAAATCCGCAGATGTTACATATTCTGTCGCATTCGTAATCATACTCATGAACATGCGTTGAATCAATCGAAACAAACTTAATTTCGTTGTTGTTCGCATATGTTTCCGCCGTCGAATCGCTAAAACCATAAACTGTGGTATTGGGGGCGATGGAATTCTCGCCGAAAACGCACTTACGATTATAAACAGTCAGAGAATCAAGACCTGCGCATTCGGCAAATGCCGATGCACCGATAGAATTAACATAATAAAGAAGTTCAATATCTTTAAGATTATCACAGCCGTTGAAAGCTTTGTCGCCGATGCTTGTAATGCCTGAGTGTATATTTATATCCGTCAAAGCGGAGCAACCGCTGAAAACGGAATTTTCAATCTTTGTAACTCCGCTCGGAATTTTAAATTCCTTTATTCCCGAGCAGCCGCTGAATGCAGCTTCACCGATAGTCGTAACCCCGGCCGGAATATTGAAGGCAGTAAGACTGGAACAGCCATTGAACGCAAAAGCTCCGACGCTTGTAACACCCGTGGGTATCGAAATATCCGTCAGAGACGAGCAGCCGCTGAAGGTCGAATCTTCAATACTCGTTATATCTTTAGGGATATTGATACTTGCAAGCTTTGAACAACCGCTGAACGCCGATTTACCGATGCTTGTTACGCCCTCGGGAATTTCAAGGCTTGTAAGCTCCGAGCAATTTTCAAATGCCGATGTGCCGATTTTTGTAACCGCCTGTGGAATTGTAAATTGTGATACCCTATCGAATCCGCAGAATGCGTAATCGCCGATGTTTGTAATACCGTCATCAATCGTAAACTCTTTAAGGTGCTCACGGTTTATGTTCCACGGCGTTGTGTTGTAAATTGCAATTTTATTCTGACTCTGCGGACCGAAATCCTGCATTGTGCCGGTGCCAGCAGTAAGGGTGATTTTTTCAATATTTGTACAGCCGCCGAAAGCATAGCCGTCCTTAGACAGCACTGCCGAGCACGGTAAGGTCAGCTCCTTGACGTTTACACAGCCGTCAAAAGCATGACTGCCTATTGAAGTTACAGAATCGGGGAGTAAAAGAGCCGTCAATCCCTTACAATTTGCAAAGGCATAATCACCGATTGTACTTGTATTAGCCGGAAAATCAATATTTGTCAGCTGTGAACATCCGTAGAATAAATGCGAAGGAATACCGTCCTTATCCTGAGGCAAGACCACGGTTTTTAAGTTTAAACAATTATAGAATACTTTACTGCAGATACTGACACCATCGGGAACAACAACATCCGTCAATCCGCTGCATCCGTAAAATGCACCATAATCGATAACGGTTAAAGTCTCAGGCAGGTTGATGCTTTTCAATGATGAACAGCCGTAGAAAGCTTCGCTGTCGATTCTTTTGAAATTCGACGGCAAAGAAACATCCTCAAGCTTGTCGCAATATGCAAATGATCGGGAATCGATAAAGGTTGTAATGTCGTCAACAACAACATGCTTGATATACTCCTTATACGGAAGCCACGGAGCGTCGCCCGTAAAGGTTTGACCGTTATATTTATGGGTAAAGGTTAAGGTTTCTGTTGCTTTGTCAATATGCCAATTAAAATAGTAGACTACCTGATTCTCAACATAATCAACATCATCCGGAATTACCTCCAAGGTGACGTAATTAAGGCTGTTTTCCGAAGCATATTGCTCAGCATATGATCCCTTATGTACAAAGATTTTCTGCGAGCCGAAAGCATTATCGCTTATACTCGTCACACTCGACGGAATCGTAACGCTCAAAGGGCCCGCGCAGCCGTCGAAAATATACTTTCCGATTTTTGTCACACTGTCCGGAATTTTAATTTCCGTTATGTTGATGCAAGCTCCAAAAGCCGAATCGCCGATTTCCGTAATGCCGTTTTCAATGACTATGGATTTTATATCCGTATACATTTCAAATGCCGATTTTTCTATCGCTCCGGTTCCGCTGATTGTGAGCAAGCCGGAATCCGCATTAAACGTGTAAGTTGCGTTTTCTCCGCACTTTCCGCTTGACGGCAGTGAAGCCGCAGACGCTTCCACGCCAAGACTGAGCGAATCAAGCTTCAAACCGACAAATCCGCTCATCGGTGCAGCTGTCAAAAGCATCAGCGCAACCAGCAAGCATGAAAGAATTTTTCTAAACGTATTTTTCATTTTAGTTGCTCCCTTCACAATGAAATCTATCAATACTTACAATTATTTTAAATAATCGGAATATATTTTATTAATTATATTATATCATTTAAGCATATTTTGTCAACATAACTTTATAAAAAGCTGCCAAGAATCGACAGGCACGTCAATTTTTGGCAGCTTTAAGTTTTTATTTAGTTTTCGCCATAATTTTATTCAAAGGATTTGAAAGGTACTTTACAAAGAAATTAACAATAACTCCCGTCAGCAATGCGGTCAGGACTGTACCCTCCCTCGTTCCGACGATTTTTCCGTCAAAAAAGATAAGTGAGAGTGCAAGTGAAACGACGACACAGCAGACATCAAAACCGATTTTTATATTTCCGAACTTTTTACCCGAGATATCGGCCACAGCCTTAACAAATGCTTCACCGGAATTCATTATAACATTTGCGATTACCGAAAGCGATACGCCGAAGCCGAGAACGACAATTCCGCAGATAACAAGAGCAAGCCGAACAGGATATGAGTTTACGGGAATGAACGAAACGCACCACATTCCGAAATCCGTGAACCAACCGAAAAGAAACGACAACGGCAGCTGTAAAAGCTGAATGGGCTTGAAATGTTTTCTCAGCAGAATCACCTGGCCGAATATCAAAATACAGTTCCATATAATCAGCCAATTTCCGAGCGACAGAGAGGTAAACCTGCAGCTCATTACGTTTGCGACCGACGATATCGGCGAAACGCCAAGCTCCCCATGCTTTGTGATTGCAACGCCGAGGGCGGCAAAGAACAGGCTTATTACAAACAACAGATAACGTTTTGCTATTTCCCTTTTTGACATCAATTTGCATTTCCTTTCACTTTAAACATAACATCAAAATTATAATCCTGCCTTGTCGCTTTGTCAACAAAAGCATTGACACGGTACAACAAATAGATATATAATATTTTTGTAAAAAAACTAAGGAGAATAGTCATGACACTTGAAGAATTCATTACAGCTCTCGGCGTTCCGACCTTCGGAACGGTTTTAGGCGAACCAATAAACTGCGGCGCAGGCCTTTCGATTGATGACGAAAAGAACGGCGGCGAGGACGATTCCTATATGCTCGTCCTCGGCGACGTTACATCTAAAATGTACCGTGATTTCCTTGCTTCACTCGCCGAAACAGGACGCAAAGAAACCTTTCACCGTGAATTTAACGGCAATATTTTCGTGGAATTTGCCGACGGCGACAGAATAATTTATACATACTACACTGCCGAAACAATGCTTGCGAGAATCATTTTTGACAATGCCAGTTCTCCCCTTTCCGAGATGAACGACACAGCCGACGATGTCAGAGGCGACACTGCGCTTATGCAATTTTCGCTCCGTTACGGCAAGATGATTCGCTTCCACAGCTGTGACTGCGGCATGCTTTACGCTATGAGAATGCGTGATAATTCCGTTATTATTATTGACGGCGGCGAAATTGAGCAGTGCACAGAGGACGCATGCGACGAATTTATGCGCCGACTTGAAGACCTCACAGGCAAAGAAAAGGGCGAAAAGATTCGTGTTTCCGCTTATCTTTGCACCCATAATCATGACGACCACATGGATTTCTTCATCAAGCTTCTCAAGCGCGAAAAAGATGTTCTCGTCGTTGAGCGTGTAATGTTTAACTTCCCGTCAAAGACACTGCTCGAATATGGAATTCCGTGCGCAGACAAGCTCAGAAGCAGAATCAAGAAATATGCTCCGAATGCCAAATTTCTCAAGCTCCACACCGGTCAGACGGTTCGCTTCCCCGATGCAAGAATTGAAGTTCTCTCAACTCATGAGGATATACTCCCCCGCTCAACCCGTGCCGGCGAAGGCGATACATACAGAAGCGTCAATGAAACCTCGACGATTTTCCAAATTGTTTTCGACGACTGCTCCGTTATTTTTCTCGGTGATGCGGAAGAAACAAACGGTGAGGCCATGCTTGCGCTTTACGGAAGAAATTCGCTTTCATGCAAATATCTCCAATGTGCTCACCATCTCATAAATGACGACAGGAACATTTACAACAACGTTAAGGCAGAAAAGCTTCTCATTCCTCAGTGCCGATTCATCGCAATGACAAGCGAGTGCGACAACACACGCTATTTTACTCAGCTTTTCGGCGAGGAAAATATGTACTTCGCAGGCGACTGCACCTATGTTTTCACAATCAAGGACGGTAACGAGAAAATCGACTATTTCGAGCAGAAGGGATATCTCTACGACGACAGCGGATATTAATTCAACGCAATATAAAAGCAGCGGCTAAGCCAAATGTTTACCGCTGCTTTTTCCATATTAAAAAGGCTATAGCTTGTATCGACGATCATGCCGACAGCACGCTATAGCCTTTATTATATTCTTCGGTTTAAGCCGAGAAAATTTTTACCACATCTTTGAGCTTACAAAATCAAATACCCAGCTGATGATGGATTTAACGATCGGAAGAACAACTGCGATTACCTGCGAGAAAATCTTCATCCAGTCAATCGACTGGTTAACGCCCGTACCCTTCTTAACCGAAAGGTCTTTTCTGATTGCAAAGGAATCAATGTTTTCTGTTCCGCCGTTCTCTGTGTCAACCGTGTAAGCGTCAAAATAAAGCGTATCACCAACAATGCTTACACCCGAGAACATTGAAGAAGTAACGTTCTTGATAACCTCGGCTCTCGGGAAATACTTATCCGTCAGGCTCTCGTCCTTCTGGTTGTAAATTTTAACACCCGAACAGCCGCTGATTTCATAAATCGTTCCGACCGGATTTTCCTTAACGGTGTATTCCTTACCGTTGAACTCAGCTGTAGAGGTTGTTACGCTCTCAACCTTGTTGTCGATCATAGCGTCTGTTCTGAGATAAACGTGGTCGTGACCCTGGAATACCATGTCTATACCGAGCTGCGGCATAAGCTTGCAAAGCTCGTCTCTTATCTTGCAAACGTCCTTATCCTTATAGTGGGAGCCGTTTGAATAGATAGCCTTATGCATTGCAACGAACTTCCAGTCTGCGTCGCTATTCTGCATATCGTCAATGAGCCAGTCAACCTGGGCGTCGCTGAGGCTCTTGTCGTCATTGAGATTATTTGTGTTGAGAACAGCAACATGAACATTGTTGTAGTCAAACGAGAAATAGATGCCCGATTCCGTATCCTGCTCGGGAACATTTGAATAGTAATAATTCTTCTCGATTGCGTATGATCCCATGCCCTCATGGTTGCCCGAAGCGGACATCATCGTTGTGTTCAT
>CALBHM010000408.1 GCA_937892835.1 uncultured Ruminococcus sp.
ACATCATGAATATATTTTTTCATCGTATCCAAAAACTCTATTGATAACTTTAAAAGCTCCGCTTTTTCCCGGTTAAAGCCATCGGCATCAAGCAATGCTCTGAGACTGTCGACCAATCCGATTGCCCACCAAGCGCAGCCTCTTCCCCAGCCGCAAACACCGAGCGGCTCAAAGCTTTCATCACAGAATCCGTGAAACGGAAGCTTCGTTTTTTCATCAATTCCGTTTTTTCGATATTCCCTGATTTGATTCATTGCAATGTCGATATATTCTTTCTCGTTATATACAAGAGCATATTTTATCAAAAACGGACATGTCATTCCGACCGTATCGACAAGACGGTATTGGGGAAAAGTCTCGTTGTAAGGAATTGATCCGTTCTTTTCTGCGGTTACTTTCAACATGTATGCGGAATTTCCCATAGCCGGTTTTATTTTTTCAGGATCAATATATTTGCTCGACAGCAGCTCATAACAAAACATTGCGCTGTCCATTCTCTTCGGAAGAATTTTCCATTCTCCGTCGGCACTCGGAATATATCTTTCCGCAAGACTTTTTACCTCTGATTCAAGATTTTCCTTTATACTGCTCGCGGCCTTGAGCAAGGACGCATCCTGCCAGTATGTTACAGATGTAATTTTTCCGTAATCATTTATTTTCTTTAAAATATTAACTTTTTTATTGTCATTTATCAGAACCTCCGGGGTTCCTTTTGTCATCCATTTCAGCAAAATCTTTCGGGTTTTATCGTGCCATTCGGAATCCGTGAGTCGGCCAATCTTTATTCGTCCGAGCCACGTTAAAAATTCCTCCCACAGATCGTAGCCGAGTATTGCAATTATTATTAGAAGTAAGATTACGATTGCTGTCATTTGTGTTGCCTCACCCGTTGATTATGCTGTATATTTTTTCATGCTCTTCTTCGTTGCCCGTTTTTTCGTTTGAAAGATTTTTGCTTAGCCTGTTTCTTTCCTCTTCGTTTTTTATGAGACTCTCAATTTTATCTGCCAAATCTTTTTTGTTCATTTGACATATCAACCCGTTAACTCCGTCTGTTATCTGATCCTTAACCGTCGAAAAATTTGTAACAACTATCGGACGGCAAAGACATTTTGCTTCATCTATGGCTATTGATTTCCCCTCGTATAAGGACGGCTGAACATAGATGTCGCACTGACCCATATACGGATACGGTTCCGATTTTTCACCAAGTAAAATAAAGCTTTTTTCCAAATTGTTTTCGGAAATTCTCTTTTTAATTTCGTTTTTCAACGGGCCGTCTCCTATATGATACCATTTGATTTTTTCACCTCTGCGCACAAGCTCGGCACAGGAATCAATCGCAAGAGGAATGTTTTTCTGCTCAAAGAATCTTCCGACCGTGCAAAGAATTATCTCATCCTTTTTATCTGGAAATGCGTTTATTTCTTTGCTTTCCTTTGAAATAATTTCACGGCTGATTATATTCTCTATCACACAGATCTTTTTCGAGAAACTCGGAAAATTATTCAAAAGACTTTGTTTGCATTGTTCCGAAACCGTTACAATTTTATCGGCAGCGGAAAAAGTTTTTTCGTAGCTTATTTTATCAAAACCGAGCTTTTCGATATCATTGTGAATATAGCATATCTTCCTATCCGCCTGAACTTCTTCCGCAACAAAACGGTTTGCGTTTCCCTCGAGATATCCTATTGCGCAATCATATTTTTTTGTTAATTTCGGAAGCTGTTTTTTTAGATATTTCCACTGAATTTCTTCAGCCTCATGTAAATCTTTGGCGGATGAAGCCCTTGAATATTTCCACCTGTCCGCAGCAGAAAAAAGCTTTCCCTTTTTTAAAAAATATTTTACAGCCTGTACGGCATTGCCGTCAAACATTTCATAATCTTCGTTTCCGCCTAAGATATTGACTTCCTCAGGAATTTTATCAAAAAACAATCCGTCATGACGAAAGCAAAGCAGATCGACATCATATTTTTCATAGTCAAAAAGTGTAAGCACGGTTAAAAGACTTTTTTCCGCTCCACCGCTTCGCATTGAGGGTATAACAAAAAGTATCTGCTTTTTCAAGCTATCACTCCTGTCAGATCTTTTCCAGCATTTCCCCTGCTTCCATCGCACTTCTCATTCGCAAAGGTATGCTTCTCATCAGCTCTCCTTTAATTTCGCCTTCACTTTCAACCAATTTCAAAAAATCTTTTTCCAAACTTTTTGCATCGCTCATTGAATTAAAATTAAGAACAAACTTTTCCTCGCCGAAAATATCTTTCGCGATGCCTCTTGCCTTAACACTGTAACCGAGAGCAATCGTCGGCACTCCGCTTGAATATGCGGCAATGGTCGCATGCGTTCTTGCTCCGACAAAAAATCTTGTGTGTGCAATATATCCTTTATATTCTCTTGCACCCAGCGTCGGCGGAAGAATTTCTATTCTTCCGGTCTCGGCAAATTTATCGTAAATAGGTTTCATGAAATCATAATCATTGTTATTGCTTTCAACGACATGTGGAATCAGCAGCACTTTCAATGTTGTGTTTTCAAAAATAAAATCTATAAATTCTTCGGCAATTTCTTTTGCCTTCGGATTATTCTTCGCAACAAGGGGACTTATATTAAAGCCGAGCGTGTTTACCTTAGTGAATCCTTCAATAGGTTCAACCTTTGCCCTCTCCATGCAAAACGCCGGATCAGAAAAAAGATAAATATTGTCATTTGCCTGTTTTTCTTTGAGAAGTTCGTATGTAATCGGTTCTCTTGCAAAAATTGCATCAAAATCTCTCAGACTTTCGAGCTTCTCTTCGGTAATATCCTCCTCGCCGATCGAGGCTCCCCAAAGAACAATTTTTTTTCCGCACTTTTTAAGTTCTCTTGTGAGGACCTGCACTCCGTGGTTATCACCGTAACAATATGTATCTCCGCCAATCGAGAGACAGACATCACAATCCGAAGCATCGGAAACTATCGGCGAATACATTTTTTCCAATGCATATTCTTCGGACTTGTTAATTTTCAAATCCAACGTTGCAATTATTTTCTCGGGCAACGTCAGCCCTCTCGTTTCCGCACGTCTCGTCTCAACATCATTTATTAAACTATCCGCCTCGGGATCACGTGTGGAAAGTACAAATTCTGCATTTTCGTCGCTGTTCTCAATTATGTTTACTGTGCCCCTTACAAGAGCTTCGCAGCCATGATTTTTACTGCCTGTATGGTTAAACAAAAAATACTTCATTTCAAATACCTCATCTGAAAAGTGTTCTTCCCGGGAGGAAATAATCCGATTGGTACATGTAAATCTGATATGATATAAAACGGGAATATAAGAAAAAGGCAACGACAGTTCCTGTCGTATATATTGCTCGATCCTTCGGCTTTACCGCATACGTTACAACCCAACCTGTAAAAATAATGTAATAGGCATTTAAATATATTGCCACTCTCGCAAAAATCCAGTTATAGCTTGCAATAATATATATTGCCATGCTCAGGAAAGAAATATTTATAAGAATATCCCCTATATGCCCAAGCCGATTCATTCTTTCACGATTCAAATATGCAACCACAACCGGTGCTGCGGTCAGAACAACTCTAAGCAGGCTGCTGCCCCCCTCGGTTCCGTCAGTAAACCAGCCGTTTTCGGCATAATTGGAATAGCTTGTTTCTTCCAATGCTCCAAGGAAGGACGGAAGAATAGCATCAAAGCAAACCGTTACAATGACACTTCCAAGCAAAATCAAATATGAACCCATTGTCCATGCCTTTCGACGAACAACGAAATAAATTAATAGTAGTATAAGCGCACTGCTGTGCATACAATAAGCCAGCAATACAAAAACAGCATATTTAAAGAAAGAGCCGCGTTTCATAGAAAACAAAAATCTTGTTCCCAACAACGCTATGGCGGCCGCCATGTACTGCCTCATTCCGTCCATCATTCCGCCCAAATATCCGTATGCAACAAACAGATAAATTGACATCTCAAAAGGGGAAGAATATAAATATAAAATAATAAGCGCCGGGATCAATGCAAATGCAGTGCAAACAAAAATCAGGACCTGAGGATCGTCGGTTCTGTTTCTCAAAACGTTTTGAATAAAAGAAAACATGTTTCCGTTAATTATCAAATTAAAGCTTACTTCGTTACCCTCGTCCGGCATGTTTTCGAAAGAATACATATAAAAGAATGTATCTCCGATTGTTTTTCTCAGGCCGGCAAATGAAACATAAAAAGCTATCGGAAGTATAACTGCAATGGGATTCGGCAAAGGTTGACCGAGACCGCCTTGTGCTTTGAGCGGAACAGAACGAGCCGCCACCGCAACCAAACACATAACAATCGTGGCAACCCATACTACTATTTCATAGAAGTCAAAATTAAAATTTATCATTCCGTTCCTTTCTTCCAAGAAAATCTATACTGTCCGACACGGCATACACCTGCATTATACCATGCCATCTCAGATATATTCGTTATAAACAGCTTCAAGCTCCTTCAATACTTCTTCTTTGGAATACGGTTTAATAAGCTCAAGTGAATTCTCGGAAAATTTGTTATATAAAGCTTTATCGTTGATCAGTTCGGTAATTTTTTTTGCCATTGTTTCGTCATCATCTGGTGCAACGATATAACCGTTACTGCCGCTTCTGCACAGCTCACGATGTCCTCTGTTATCCGAAAGAACAACAGGCAAGCCGCAAGCCATAGCCTCCATAACGTTGACCGGCAAGCCTTCTCTAAGACTTGAACCGACTGCAATATCACTTAAATGAACAAGATCGCAGGCATCGTTCCTGTGTCCGAGAAAATCTATATAATCGGAAACACCAAGCTCTTCGGCAAGTCTGACATATTTACCCTCGTAATTATCCGCACCGACAATAAGAAGCCTGATATTCTTGTTTGCTTTCGTTAATCTTTTCATCATGCGAACAAGCATACACTGATTTTTGTTAGCGTTCATTTCCGCCACATAAATCAGAATTATCTCATCCTCCGGATATCCCTTTTCTTTACGAAGTCTGATTTTTTCTTCTTCTGAAATTTTATAAAAAAGGTCGCTGTTATATCCGACACCGTTTACTTTAACAATTTTTTTGGCTTTAAGATGCTTCTTTGCGAAAGAAAAATCCTCGCTGTTTATTGTTATCAAACAGTCGGTCATTGTTGACATAACCCACTCTATGGGATAAAAAATAACCTTATTAAGCAAGGGTGCCCCTTTATAAAAATGGAAGCCGTGAGCGGTATAAATCACCTTTGTGCCTTTTTTTCGTTCTCCTCTCGCTGCAAGTCTTGCAAGGATTCCTCCCATCGGCGTATGGCAATGCACAATATCATAGTTTCCTTTTTTTATTATCGCTTTCAGCTCTTTATACGCCTGAATATTATCCTTGTCGGCAGGAGAACGTCTGATGGAAATTTCAAATTTATTATCACAATATGGAAGTTCTCTGTCTCCGTGACATGCAACATCAACCTGCCAACCTTTTTCTTTAAACATTTTAAAGCAAGGCAAATGGAAATAATAGAAATGCTCCGCAACGGTTGCAACATAAAGAATTTTTTTCATTGCAAAACATCCTTTCTCTCGGTAAACATACACGGTTTTGCTTATTTGCCGCTTACTTTAAGCTTCTCCGCTTCGCTGCTTCCTTTGAACTTTTCCATGGTGTTTTTATTGCCGCTGTTTATTCCATCCTGACGAACAACATTTTCAATGGTCTTGATAAAAATTTTCATATCCATCAAAAAGCTGTAGTGATCCACGTAATAAATATCATATTTAAATTTTTCATCCCATGTCAGGGTATTGCGTCCGTTCACCTGTGCCCAACCGGAAATGCCCGGTAAAACTTCATGGCGGCGCATCTGTTCCGGAGAATACAATTCGAGATACTCTGTCAACAACGGTCTTGGACCGATAAAGCTCATATCGCCCTTAATTATATTTAAAAGCTGAGGAAGCTCGTCCACACTTGTTTTTCTGAGCAGTCGGCCTATCTTTGTCATTCTTTCAAAATCGCTAAGCTCTCGGCCGCTTTCATCATAGAGCTTCGTGGACATAGTTCTGAACTTATATACGGTGAAAATTTTACCGTTTTTCCCCGGCCTTTTCTGCTTAAAAAGTATCGGTCCGTCATGATCCGCCGCAATAAGAATTGCCGACAAAGCCATCAATGGGGATAAAACCGCCAACAAAACAAGCGCGACTGATAGGTCCATAATTCTTTTGATATATTTGTACACCAAATTCACTCTCTCATGAAAAATTTCAATCAGTCAATTACCGCTTCTTTATAGTTGGGAACTATCTCTTTAATAATTCCTCTTACCTCGTTCTCATCAGCTTTTTTGAGCTTTTCAAGTTCTTTTTCAAAGAGTTCGTCGTTCATATCAACCGGCTTTGTTACAAAAATCTTGTTGTTTGCCGTCATCTTTCGTTCGCTGCTTTCTTCATCGAGAACAAGCTCCTCATAAAGCTTCTCACCCGGACGAAGCCCGGAAAATTTAATCTCAATTTCCGTATACGGCTTATAACCCGAAAGCATAATAAGATTTTCGGCAAGGGTAACAATCTTGACGGGTTCACCCATATCAAGGACAAAAATCTCGCCGCCCTTTGCAAGTCCGCCTGCCTGAACAACAAGCTGAGCCGCTTCGGGGATCGTCATGAAATATCTCGTTATATCAGGGTGAGTAACCATGACCGGGCCGCCGTTTTTAATCTGCTCGGTGAAAATCGGAATTACACTTCCGCTCGAGCCGAGAACATTTCCGAAACGCACGGCAGCAAAGATCGTGCTGTTTTTGCATTTGCGTTCAAAATACTGCACAATCATTTCTGTGATTCTCTTTGTCGCACCCATAACATTGGCCGGGTTAACAGCCTTGTCCGACGAAATATTTACAAAACGTTTTACGTTGTATTCAACAGCAATGCTTGCAACATTAAATGTTCCGAAAACATTGTTTTTAACTGCTTCTTTCGGGCTGTCCTCCATAAGTGGAACATGCTTATGCGCCGCCGCATGAAATACGATTGACGGGTGGAATTCATCAAAAATCTCTCTGAGTCTCGCCTGGTCTCTGACGGAACCTATTCTGATATCAATTTCGGGATTTCCCTTATGATAAGCGTCAAGCTGTTGCTTGAGCAAATATGCACTGTTTTCATAAATATCAAAAACGACAATTTTCTTCGGATGATACTTAGAAACCTGACGGCAAAGCTCACTGCCGATAGATCCGCCGCCACCCGTTACAAGGACAACCTGATCCTTAAGATAGCTGCAAACATCTCTGTTCAGCTCAACCTCCGGACGTGAAAGAAGGTCTGTAATATTGACATCTCTGATTCTGCCTCCCTGTGACGTATCGGTCATTTCAAGAAGGCTCGGTGATGTTTTCAGCTTGCAGCCGGTCTTGACCGCAATGCGAAGGATCTCGGTCTGCCTCTCGCTGTCGACCGAGGGCAGGCAGAGAATTATTGTATTAATATTATATTTTTTCGCAAGCTCAGGAATCTGATCGCATGTTCCCTTAACGGGAATTCCTCTGATTCTCTTGCCAACCTTGAGCGGATTATCGTCAACCGCTATAATCGGCTTTCCTTTTGCGTAATTATTAACCTCAAGCTCGTTAATGATAATCATACCCATATCGCCTGCACCGACTATCATTACACGGTCAAGTTTTTCTTCCTTTTTAAGACTTCTCTCACGGTAATATCTTCTGACAAGGCGATAAATCACCCTCATTCCTGCCACAAGAACTATCGCAACGAGGGTACCGAAAACATAGAAATACGCATCAAAGCAGCCATTTTTAAGCTCGGAAGCCGCTCCTCCGATGCTTGAAAGTATCAAATCAACTGCAATTCCCGAAATTCCGCCGATTACGGTTGCCAGGGCAACATTCCAAACCTCACGGATTCCTGCATATTCCCACATGCTTGAGTAAATCTTAAATGCATGATAAAGCACAATAAAGATCAGGGTAACCGGCAAAGCTCTTTGCCAGATAGCACTCATATTCTGCTGACCGCCGCCAAGCAGCATAACAAATATGTAAGAAAAGTTTACCGCAAAAATATCATACAGCATCATCAACGTGCTTTTAATAAATGCGCTTCTGAAATCAACTTTTTTCAAAACAAATTACCTCCTACACGAAAGCAAAGATTTTACTCAATATTCCGATTTTACCCCTAATATACACTATTATATTTTAATATATTATTTCAGTAAAGTCAAGGCAAACGGCCGCCATAATCGGTATATTTGTTGAAATATTTATTGATAATATGGAATTTTGTCATATTTTTCTTTTGAGAATTACACTTATGCAATTTTAGGCCCGTTTTTTGCATAAAAAGTCTCGTCTCGGTTGACAGCTTCTAAAAAATGTGATACGCTAAAGAAAAAACGAACGGAGCAAAGCTATGATAGGAATCGGAAAATGGGAAGCTTCAATTAACACAATGCTTTTCCGAGGCACGGGCAGAGTTACAATAAGCGATAAAAACGGTCAATATGACTTTAAACTTGAAATTGTCGGAGAAAATGTTCCCACATTCAGGGTCACGGACGTCGTTGAAGACGGGAATACCCTGCGTGCAGTTGCCGAAAGCGACATGTTTAAGGGCAAAAAAATCCCGGTCACCGCAACCTTTGACGGAGACAGCGTCGTAGGCACGGCAAAGCTCCCATTTATCGGCAACATTAAGGTCAGCGGACACAGAATTGACGGATAATTACACTCACTTTAAAAAGCGCTATACATTTATATATATAAATCGACCGCCCTCAAATGAGAGCGGTCATTTTCATTTAGTTGTTTGTCTTGCGACGATTAATACCAAATCCAACCGAAGAGGAGGATTTTGATCAGCCATTGACCGAAGGAGTATTTTACTTTAACGTCACAAGAATTGGTAACTTCATTTCCGTCGGAATCGGTGACAGTACAAGTAATTGTCGCCGAGCCACGCTTTGCGGCATAGATGTTGCCGTTTTCGTCTACCTTTACAACCTTCGGATTTGACGAGGTGAACGAGATTTCGCAATCGGTGCAGCCCGATATACCGACAGTAATCATCTCGCTATCCTTATAGCGAAGCTCTCTGCTCTGCGGAGATACATTTACGGAAAGCTCCTCGCTGTTGTCGTAAAAAACAATAGCGGCATAGCTCTCATCTTCTCCGCCCAGCGTTGAAAATCTGATTTTAAAATCAGAAGCGTCAGCATTCTCGCCATGAGGCTTTTCATAAATGAATCCGAACAATTTGCCCGGGCATTCGCAAGGATCAATTGAAGCAAAGGAGATTTTTCCGTCTTTTACATTACTTGCCATACTTGCACTGCCGGAGAAAAGCATTTCCTTTATGTCGTCGGACTTCTCGATTTCCTCTAAAACATATCCGGAAGGACAAACCATCTCAAAATCAAAATACGAAACACTTCCGGAAACAAGCGACAAAGTAATCTCGACCAAATCATCATTTTCCATTCCAACATCGACCGAGAAAACAACATTGTCTTTTGTGCTTACCTTGTCCTTTGCAAATCCGCCGACAGTAAACATCGAAAATACCATTACCGCCGCTAAAATAATTGCAAAAAACCGTTTGAATGTTTTACTCATAACGCCCCTCCGTAATTATTAATACCAAATCCAGCCGAAGAGGAATATTAATATTAACCACTGGAAGAAATTGTAATCAACTTCAACCTTATACATTCTGAGATTAGCATCTACCTCATCCATTGCATAAATAATTGTAGATCCGGTGTTATTGGCTCTAATTTTACCATTTGAATCCACACTTGCTATAGAGCTATCTTCCGACTCATAAGTTGCATAATCGGACCCGTTATTTACCGAATAGGTATCCTTATAATTAAGATAAATAGTATCATATGGGGTATCTTTTACTACTACTTTAATCTGTTCCTCTTGATAAAGAACTGTTTTTGAACTGTTATAAAGTCTAACGTATACAATAAATTCTCCTTTAACACCATTTGTTTCAACATTCAATGTTACCGAATCCTCATATATACTCTCGGTAAATTCCAAATTTAATGCTTCTGGAGTTGAGCATGAAGCAACAAGCCTACAATTGCCAAGGTTTGTTCGTTTCATTGTAATTGTAGAACGACCGTCGACAACCTCTTCAAGATCAAGTCTTAATGATTTTGTTCGTACCGTAAGAACATTATCCGGAACAGGTGTTGATGTATCTGCCTTCCAAATTGCATATATTGTTACATTATTTTTTAAAGAAACTTTTGTTCCCGATTCAAATTCCGCAGAAGTAGCATTCTTGTCATTTGCCCATCCAAGGAAAGTATATCCCGATCTTGTCGGCTTCGTTGAGCTGAGTGTAGCTGTTCCCTTACCCCATACGGCATAAAGTGTAGTATTTACAGTTGGTTTATATGATGAACCGCACGAATAAGATGCTGAACTTGCTGTACTGCTTGTTGACCAACCACTACAACTTAATGAAACATTCTGTGAAGACGGTGCACCGCTTCCACCGTTTGCATTGTACGTTATGGTGGCGGTTTTGCTTGGTGTCGGCAATGTTACAGAATTTCCTGCAGTCACTGTTGCACTTGACGGGGAAACAGCGCCACCGTTTGCATTGTAGTAAACAGTATATGATGTTGTTGGATTTTTCTTCCAAACAGCATAAAGTGTTGTGTTTGAAGAAATACTGATTGAAGAACCCGATGAATATGAAGCGGCACTTGCTGAGCTGCTTGTCGACCAACCAAGGAACGTATAACCGCTTCTTGTGGGTTTTGTTGAGCTGATTGTTGCCGATCCGTTTGAATACCAAACTGCATAAAAGTTTGTGTTTGTATTCGGCATATAAGATGAACCGCATGAATACGAAGCAGAGCTTGCTGTACTGCTCGTTGACCAGCCCTTACATGAAACAGACACACTCTGTGACGACGGAGCACCGCTACCATTATTTGCATTATAAGAAAGCGTATATTTTTTTGTTGGTGTCGGAAATGTTACGGAATTTCCTGCTGTTACTATTACACTTGTCGGAGAAACAGAACCGCCGTTTGCATTAAAACTAACAGTATAAGATGCAGGTGTATTTTTTATAACCTTAAAGGAATATGTTCCAGTCTTCGAGGAGTAAGCAAATGCTTTTATATAATAGGTTGTACCTGATGTAAGACTAAGAGTTTTTTTGAAATTGCTGCTTTCGCCGCTGTCATCATCACTACCGATTTCCGTTCCATCAGCTTTGTAAATTGTAACTTTTGAATCAATCGAACCTGTTGATTCAAATGTATACTCCCCTGAAGATGACGGTGTAAATTTGTAATACCAAGCTTGCTCTGCAAAAGCGACATTTACTGTATTGCTATTTCCTGCCGAAACTGACTGTGCTGATTTCCAAACAGCATAAAGCGTTGTATTTGATGAGAGAGAGATTGTGCTTCCCGGCGTGTATGTTGCACTTGTTGCACTGCTGTTTGTCGACCAACCAAGGAAAGTATATCCAAATCTTGTTGGAACAGTTGTTTTTATTGTGTAACTTTTTGCTCCGGAGTGTCCGCTCGGAGCACCACTTCCTCCATTGGCATTGTAGCTGAGAGAATATGATGATGGCACTGAAGAATTATTTCCAATCGAAAAAGTATATATTCCGGTTCTTAATTCGCTATTACCATACCTTACAACTGCAAAATAATATGTTCCGGATTTTGTAAAATCAACTTCTTTGTCAAGTTGAAGTTTTTGTGAAGTATTATTCCAATATTGTGCATATGAACTCCATATTGTATTTCCATTTGCATCATATATATTAAAAGTTAAATACTCAATAGATGCTTCTAATTTAACTTTTTGTTTGCCAGTAGATGAAATATTGAATTTGTAAAAATCTTTTTCATCATTTCTTGCAATCTGACCAATATATTGTGTGTTAATTGAAATCGAATTAGCTGAATTCATTGTATTGTTTGTTCCACCATTCGATTCACTAAAACTTTCATTGGCCTTCGTATATGAAGTAGAAAAGTTATAATCGCCAACTCTTTTATTATGGTTTCCATATCTAACTATCGCTAAATAGTATGTTCCCGAAGTAAGATCAAAATTCTGAATCATTGTAAGCTTTTCCGCTGTGCTATTCCAATAGTCCGCATGTGATTCCCATATTGTTTTTCCATTTATGTCATAAATATAAAATGATAAATACTCAATGGGAGCTGTAAAGTTTATGTTAACTCTACCGGAATCATTTAATGAGAATTTGTATATATCCCTGTCATCATTATCTGCAATCTGACCATAAATTCTATTTCCAAGAGAAATCGAACTTGCAGTTGCCATTGAATTGTTTGATCCTTGTGTAGTCTCTTTATAACTCTCGTTTGATGATGTGAATATCGTTGAAAAGTTATAACTTCCATATCTACTTCCATAGGCTTTTATAGCAAAGAAATATGTTCCCGAAGTTATACTAAGATTTTGTATTAATGTCATTTTTTGGGCGGTACTATTCCAATAGTAACCAGTGCTACCCCACACTTCTTTTCCATTTGAATCATAAATATAGAAGCTTAAATACTCTATATTTGCATTTAAATTAAGTTTAACAGTTCCTGAGGATGAAAGTGTAAACTTATAGAAATCCTGCGTATTGCTCGATGAAATAGAACCGCTGTATGATGAACCAAGTGATATGTTTGTTGCCGTCGACATTGAACTTCCTGCCGCATTTGCAACAAGTGGTACTAAAGTGATAATCGTAAGTGCAAC